>PABJ01000169.1 GCA_002699105.1 Ectothiorhodospiraceae bacterium
AAGATTGAAGGCGTGCCCGACGAAGTGCTCGATCCGCAGAAGACCTGGCCGAACCCGACCGACTACACCGATCAGGCTGTGCAGCTTGCGGTAATGTTCATGGAGAACTTCAAGAAGTATGAAGACGAAGTTTCCGACGCCGTCAAACAAGCAGCGCCGACCATCCCGGTCGATAAGGTCCCGCCGAAAGAATAACCGGCGATCGAATGAATCGAACAACGGGCAGCCGATGGCTGCCCGTTTTCATTTCCGTGTATGTGAAAATGCTATACGACGATCAGACGCTTCTGCCGTTTTGAGAGAAACTCGCAGCCGGTTTCCGTAACGACCACCATCTCCTCGACTGTCGCGACTCCGTAGCCTTCGATCGGGAGGCGCGGTTCGATGGTGAACACCTGTCCTTCCTCCACCTTGCCGTTGGGCAGCGAACCGTAACGCTCCCACTTCGGATACAACCCCATGCCGCCGTCGTGCGCCGCCCGCCCAATCTGGTGACCGAGTGCGTGCGGGTATTCGGGGTAGCCCGCATCGGTGATGTGCTTGCGCGCCATGCGATCCACCTCCCATGAGCGCACGCCCGGTTTCAAGAAGTCCGCCGCCTTGGTGATCGACTCGACGATCGTGTTGAACCCGTCGCGCACTTCCTTCGGCGCGGACTTCTCTCCCGGCTTGCGGATGTACCATGTGCGCTGCAGATCGGAGCAGTACCCGTCCACCTTGATGCCGAAGTCGATGTTCAGCACATGTCCTGCCTTCACTTTGCGCTCCGTCGGACGGAAGTGTGCGCCCGCGTGTTCGGGTCCGGTGAAGACAGCCGGGCAATGCTCGCGGTCCCACGCCAGCTCCACGCCGAGCTTATTGACCTGCTTGATGATGAAGTCGGCAACTTGCTGTTCGGTGCGGCCGGGCTTCAGGTACGTCGTTACATTGTTGAAGATCTCGAGCGTTTGCTTGATGGCGCGCTTCATGCGCTTGAGCTCCTCGGCAGTCTTACGTCCGCGCAGCCGCTCGATGATCTTCTCGGATGAGATGAGCCGCTTTGCGTACGGCGTACCGGCGAGAATGTTCGTCAGGATTTGGTACATGCCGTGCGTCAACCCGTCGGACATTACGGAATCGGTGGAGTAATTCACGGCGATCTTTTTCGGCTTGAACCTTCCGATCGTTTTCACGAGCTCGCTTCCGATGCCCTGCACGTACGGGACGATCTCCTTGTAGTACCCGTTGTCTTCGATGCTCGCAGTATCGAGGCTTCCCGCCACTGCGACAGTTTCACCTGTACGTGTAATGATCCATGCAGTCTGCCATGTGACGTGCTGGCCCACTACCATGTCGATCGCGGGGTCCGGCATGTAGGCGCTTTCCCGCACGAAGGTGATCCACATATCGACGTTGAGTTCGTTGAGAATTTCTACGGCTTGTCCGATCTTTTGCGGGATGAGATTCATCGGTTCCTCTTTGCTGGTTTCGGATTGTTGGATGGCACGTGCTGAAAGGGGTTTTCGCAGACGCGTTGCATTTTTCTTAAATATACCGTGCCGAAACGTGATTTTAAATTTGATGAATCCTTATATTGCACTAACATCAATCGACGACAGTGTATCCGAACGAATTATCAATTTCGAATCGCGACGGTTGTGCAAACGATGGAGAGGCTTTGTGGGAATAGGCTCTCGCGGCTTTGTGTTGCAACCCCGTATGTGTTGAATATGAACCAATTCAAATCTTACTGTTTGTTACATTCAAACACAGGTGTGTACAATGGCAACCAAGACTACCACAAAGCGGACCACCGCTAAAAAGTCAACCGCCAAGAAAACGACGAAGGCAGCGCCGAAGAAAACCACTGCGGCGAAGTCAAAGACAACGGCTGCGAAGAAACCGGCTGCGAAGAAAACGACAACCGCGAAGAAGACGACCACCCGCAAGCCCGCTGCGAAAAAAGCAACGACTGCAAAGAAGACAACAGCACGCAAGCCCGCAGCAGCCAAAAAGACCACGACCGCCAAGAAGACCACCGCCCGCAAACCTGCTGCGAAGAAAACAGCCGCAGCGAAAAAGCCTGCCGCCAAGAAAACCACGACTGCCAAGAAGACTACAGCTCGTAAGCCTGCAGCCAAGAAGACTGCTGCTGCCAAGAAACCTGCAGCAAAGAAAACCACGACTGCAAAGAAGACCACGGCCCGCAAGCCAGCAGCGAAGAAGCCAGCTGCCAAGAAACCAGCAGCAAAGCGCACGACATCCAAGGCAGCTAAGCGTAAGACTGCATCCAAGTCGAAGGCAGCACCGAAGAAAGCCGCACCGAAGAAGGCCGCGGCGAAGAAACCGGCTGCGAAAGCTGCAGCGAAAAAGCCCGCCGGTAAAGCAGCGCTGGAAGTCTGGGGCATTAACACGTGCAACACGACGAAGAAGACCATGAAGTGGCTCGATAGCAACAAGAAGGTCTACGACTTCAAGGACTTCAAAACCACCAAGCCGACGAAGACGCTCGTGCGCGATGCAGTGCGTTCCGTGGATAACCCGAAGAAGGTGTTCAACACATCCGGCAAGGCCTACAGCGAGGGCAAGTACAAGGATAAGATAGGCGAGATGAATCAGGCGGAGATTGTGGAAACCCTCGTGCGCGAACCGATGCTCATCAAGCGTCCGCTTGTGAAATCGAGGAAAGGCGTCTCGGTCGGTTTCAACGAACCCGACTTGAAGAAGATCATGTAACGCATCGAATCCGGTGTGAACAAACAAAGGCATCCTCGCGGATGCCTTTGCTATTTATGAACTGTTGAACTGCGAGCTACTGCGCCATCGCCTCGCGGATCGCATCGTGCAGCGTGGAGCGGAATCGCGGCAGCGCTTTGTTCTCGCGTGTCGGATGAACGCGGTTCGTAAGAAAGATCACGGTAAGCCTGGCGGGAGGATCGAACCAGATCGAAGTCCCGGTAAAGCCCGTGTGCCCGAACGCATCCATCGAAAAGTATTGCCCTGAAGACGAGCCGGTCGCAGAGCGCGTATCCCAGCCAAGCGCACGGCTGCCTGCATTCGGCTGACGGTCGGTGAACATCTCAACGGTCTCAGGCTTAAAGAACTGCCGCCCATTGTAGCTTCCGCCGTTCAGCATCATGATTACGTACGGCACAAGGTCGTAAGCGTTCGCGAACAAGCCCGCGTGTCCCGCGACCCCGTTGAGCCGCGCGGCGTTCTCATCATGAACCTCGCCGTGCACGAGTCCGCCGCGCCAGTTCTTATCGATCTCCGTTGGTGCGATGCGCGGCTTCAGCGATGCTGGCGGAGTAAACTGCGTTTCCGACATTCCAAGCGGCGTGTACAGCACCGAGTCGGCGTACCGGTCGAGCCGTGCACCGGAAATCCGCTCCACGATCTCGCCAAGCGTGATAAAGCCAAGGTCGGAATACTTCATACGCTCGCCCGGTGCGGTAAGAAGTTCAGAGGCGAACACACTATCGAGCGCTGCCTCTCTCGTCTCAGCCATCTGCCAGAACGGCTTATGGGCAGGCAATCCCGAGGTATGCGTCAATAAATGCCGGATCGTTACGGCGCCCTTGCCGTTCGCTGCAAATTCCGGAATGTACTTGGCGACACGGTCGTCGAGCGAGAGCTTGCCCTCGTCGTACAGCTTCATAATCGAAGGCGTTGTTGCGAGGACCTTCGTCAGTGAGGCGAGATCGTACAGCGTTGCATGGGTCACCGCCGGTGCGCCATCGCCGTAGGTTGTCGTACCGAACTCCTTCGAGTAGATGGGCTTGCCGTTCTCCACGATGACAAGTTGAGCGCCGGGGAATGCGCGTTCCAAAATCTTTTGCTCGATGAGGGATTCAACATTAGAGAAGTCGTAGTGCTGTTTGATGGGTGCGGGCGGTTCGGGACGCGATGGCCTGTTCGAAGGTGCTGCATGGCTGCTCGCCACGCCGGAGTCGACACGGTTCGTCGGCGTGCTTTCAAGAGAGCGCTCCACCATGGTTTTTTCCAGGGACGCGATCTGCATGTCCACGGATTTCAGATAGCGGTAGCCCCGCCCGTACGGCGCAACCCCTGGAATGGTAACAGGCAATGCGCCCGTCGGTTCCAGTTCGCCGGAGAGGGCTTTTGCTGCTGCGGCGAGACTCGGCAATCCGTCGTCGTACGTACACAGCATCGCATCGGCATCTGGCATTGCCGCAACGATGTACGGATTGTTGAAAGAGATCATTGCCTTCAGCACATCGAGCTTCATCAGCGAATCGAGTAATGCACGGTGCGCGAACGAAAGCCCGTGGTATCGCGAACCCGGGCTCACGCCGATATACGCAGCGACGATAACAACGTCGCTGGAAGCAGCCAGCGCGGCGATCGAATCCACATCTTCGATATCGAACTTCCGTTCGATATGCATAGCGGTAACGTTCGGATAGCGTTCCTGCAGCAGCGCTCTGAAGAACGAGGCCTCGGTGCTATCGCTGCGGTGGAGCAGGGAGATCAAACTGATGGATTTCCCGCTTTCCATCGGCAGAAGTCCGCCGTCGTTCTTGACGAGGGTTACCGCCTTCTCGGCGATCCGTTCGGCCAGCTTTGCATGCTTGCCATCGGAGAGAATTCCCGGCGCGGATTTCTTCCGGCTTTGGTGGAGTCCGAGCCAATGCTTCAGCAGAAGAATGCGCTTTGCAGAGTGATCGATACGCTGCATGTCGATCTCGCCGCGCTCTGCGCGTGCAACGATCGAGTCCACAACCTCGCCGACGCGCTTGGGCATGAGGATCATATTCGCGCCCGCGTTCAACGCAGCGACTGCCGCATCCACTGCCCCGTAGTGGTCGGTGATAGCCTTCATGTTCAACGCATCGGTCACGATGACGCCGTCGAATCCAAACCCGCGCCGCAGCAGGGAATCGAGTCCGGATCGGCTCAGCGTCACGGGCAGAGTCGAATCGCCTGTTAACGACGGCACGGCAATGTGGGCACTCATCACGGCAAGCGCTCCCGCCTTCATCGCTCTGCGGAAGGGGACGAACTCCGTGAGTTCCAATTCCCGTTCACTCTTCGCGATGATTGGCAGGTAGAAATGCGAATCGTATTCGGTATCGCCATGACCGGGGAAATGCTTTATCGTCGCGACAACATTCCCGCTTTGCAGCCCCGCAACATATGCGCTCGCCATATCGGCAACGAGCGCAGGGTCTTCGCCGAACGACCGCGTATTGATGACAGGGTTCGCAGGATTGTTATTCACATCCGCGACGGGCGCGAAGTTCTGGTACACCCCGACGGCGCGCATCTCTCTGGCAATCGCCTCGGCCATTTGCCGTGCCAGGTTCGGGTCCCGAGTTGCACCGAGTGCCATCGCGCTTGGGAATTCTGTCGCGCCATCGAGCCGCATTGCGAGACCGTTTTCGAAGTCTGCGCATGTGAGGATCGGTACGGAGGACCACTTCTGCAAAGAATCGGTCAGGAGAATGGCGTCCGCAATTGTGCCCCGTGACAGGAGTACCCCGCCGATTGCCTGCTCTTCGATGTAACCGCGCAGCTTGCGAAAATCGCGCGGATCCGTGCGGCTGTAGCTGAAGACGAACATTGTCTGTCCGACCTTCTGCCGCAGCGTCATGGTGTTCATCAGGCTATCGACCCAGCGCGGGGGGCGCTTGAAGTCGGGTTTGCCGGTAGGCTCGTGACCGTAACCGGTTGCCGGTCCGGCGAGAGCCGCTATATATAGAAGGAGTATCGAGAGTAATGTCTTCATCATATACGCAAAGTACAACGGAGAAGCCGTGGACGAAAATGCGATTTTACGCCGGCAATTTTGCGCCGCACAGCTCCCCGTGTATTTTTGTAGTCATGAAGCATGCACTTCTCCTCACCAGTATCCTTATCCTCGCAGCGGGAATTACCGGCTGCAAAAAGCCGGCGGCCGATCCGCAAGACTCCGGCGACTCCACCGGCACGGTCATCATGACGAACGAGGATGAAGCCGCAGAAGCGGAGGTTGTCGAAAATTTCGCGGCCTGGTTCTCCGCCGATTCGCTCGACGAAGAGGGCAAGGCACAGTTGCGGCACATCAACGAGGAGATGCGCGAAACCGTGCTGCGCTTTTTCGCCGACTCGGTGGATATCGTTTCTCAGGGAATCATCAAGAGCGGTGAGGCGTATGTGCTTTCGTTCAGAGTGAGCGACAGTCTTCACTACCCCGGCGGCTACGTCTGGTTCATCACGCGGGTCCACGCCGGCACGCTCGACGATCTGGAGATGATCACCACGCCGGAGGCCTTCGATCTCATCGATCTTCTATACCAAGCTGAGATGCTGAAGCAGGAAGTGCTCACATCAACGACAGGGCAACGAATGCTCGTCGGCGACGACGTTGCGCTGAAACTTAATCCGGTGGAATACCCGAATATCGTATCGGTGGTCGATCACCTCAGCGCGTTTTATTCGACGAGCGCCATCGCGCGGATCATGGACCGCTACGGGATCAAGGAGAATTCCGGCAACGTGTGGCTCTTTGCCGATATTAAAGAAGAACCGTACGCATGGGAAGAAGCCGCGTATATCGATGGCGGTCAAACTGCGAGCGGCGCGTATGCACTGGTGGAAATCCTGACCAAAGACCTGGAACGCATCGATACCATTCGCGCTGAATACACTGTCACCGGCGAAGGCTGGAAGGTGGAAGGATGGAAGAAACCAGGCGGACCGGCAATGTAGCCTTGCCGCTAGAAAATGAAAGAGGGCGCTCCGATGGGGCGCCCTCTCGCGTTATACGTGCAATGTAAACTTACAGCAGGAACTTCTTGAAGAACATCACCGTCGCGCGATTGTAATAGTCGCGGTTGGTGCGTTTCGCGAAACCGTGCCCTTCATCGGCTGCAAACATGTACCACACAGGGATGTCCTTATCCTCGAGCGCTTTGATGATCTGACGCGCTTCGGAAGCAGGCACGCGCGGGTCGTTCTCGCCCTGCGCCACAAACAGCGGCTTCGAAATCTTGTGCGCATTGTTCGTCGGGCTGATCTCCTGCAGGAATGCTTCCATCTCCGGTATGCGCTCGTCGCCGTATTCCACGCGGCGGAGGTCGCGGCGATATTCCTTCGTGTTCTTCAGGAACGTCACGAAGTTCGAGATGCCCACGACTTCAATACCGCATTTGATGCGCTCGGGGTAGTTTGTCATGGTTGCGAGCACCATATACCCGCCGTAGGAACCGCCCATCACTGCGACGCGGTTCTCGTCGAGTTCAGGCTGCTCGGCGATCCAATCAAGCAACGCGCCGATATCCTTTACGGAATTCTCGCGGTTGTAGTCGTTATCGAGCAGGAGGTACGACTTCCCGTAACCGTCAGATCCGCGCACGTTCGGCACAAGGACCGCGGCTTCGAGTTCGCTGAGGTAATATTGGTTCATGCTTGAGAACCACGGGCGCGACTGCGCTTCGGGTCCGCCGTGTATATCGATGATAACCGGGTACGTATCTGCGGGTGATTTCGGCTTATAATAGAATGCAGGAATCATGCGCGGGGCGCCGTCGACAGAATCGAAGGTCGGATAGTGCACAAGCTGCGGATCGACGAAGCTATCGGGGTCGATGCCTTCGGGCGAACTATCCGTCCAGCGTGTAAGCGTACGGGTCTCCATATCGAGCGAGTATGCATCGGCAGGTGCGACCGGACGATAAATCGTCAACGAAAGGCGCGCATCGTCCTCAGTGAACTGCACCCCGCCGATGAGCCCGATAGGGATCTCGCCGACAGGCTCCTCTTCCTTCGTCTGCATATCGATGATGTGAAGCTGGCTGATCCCGTCTTCGTTAGTGATGTACGCCATTTTATCTTTGGCATGGGTGAGACGGAATCCGTCGACGTCCCATTTGCTTTCGGGGAGGAAAGGCTTCACGCTGCCGCTTGCAACGTCGTATTCGTAAATAGACTTAAACTCGCCAGCATGGTCGGATGTGAAGTACACCTTCTTTCCGTCCTTGCCCCAATCGGCAAACGCGACGCTAACTTTCTGAGATCTATCCGGATAGATATCGGTCATATCACCCGATTCGGCATCTACGATGTAGACACGGCTCTCGTTTGCGGAGACGTAGTTGATAACGAGCAGCCGAGTTTCATCCGGCGACCATTCGATAGGATTCCAAAGACCCTCCCGCTCGGTGAGGAGGCGCTTTTCTTCGGGATTATCCGGATTCATGAGCCAAACATCGGTATCCTTGCCGTTACGCATATTGGAGGCAAACGCAAAATGCTTCCCGCTGGGCATCCATTCGAGCGAACCGTTCCGGCTTTCGCCGTCGGTCAGCATGGTATGCTCGCCCGTCTCCCGGTCGAAGTAATACACCTGGTACATCTCCGATCCGCCGACATCCTTCGTGAAGAGAAACCCGTCCTTCCCTTCGCGCGGATCGACGTCCATCCCGCCGACGGGTTCTTCGAAGTCGGTTATCTGCACGAGCTCGGCATTCGGTTCAGCGACATAGTAGACTTGCCGCGTATTCTCGAGCCTCGTCATGACGTACATCCCGTCGTCGACGTTGCTCCAGCCGGTGAACGATGTGTTTCGCACATCGAGATAGCGTTCGGTTTTATCTATGAGGTCCTGCGGGAAGGCAGGAATACCCTGGACTTCAAGATTTTCCGGGATTTCCTGCTTCGGGGGTTCGGAACAGGCAACAAGCAGTGCGAGCGCCGCAAGCGGCAATACGTAGAATTTGAATTTCATGAATAACTCCTGGTAGGTACACAGACGGATAGTCTGCTGTCGAATTACAGCGATATCTATCGGTACGGAAGAGCGCCCCGTTGGTTGCATAGCTTGTACAGATTGCGGGCTACTCGTTGGCTGCGAGCGGTGAATAGGCTGCGCCCTTCACGGCGCTCCATGTGCTGTCGATACGGTGCATCGCTTGTTCGAACCGCGGCATGGCATCCTTCGGTATGCGTTTCAGCGGCGGATTTTTCACACGCCTGGGCATCGTGAACTTGCCGTTGACGAGGAATTCAAAGTGCAGATGCGGACCTGTCGCATAGCCCGTGCTTCCTACTTTGCCGATGGTCTGATGCTGCCGCACGGCTTGTCCGCGTTTTACAGCAATAGCCGAAAGGTGTGCGTAGCGCGTTTTGACGGAGCCGGAATGTCGGATTTCCACCGTTTTACCGTAGCCGCCGCGCCAACCGGCATAGGAGACTGTGCCTGCGCCCACGGCCCAGACCGGGGTACCTGTCGGTGCGCCGTAGTCGATGCCTGTATGCATCTTCACCTTGCCGCTGATGGGATGTCGCCGCATACCGTATCCGCTTGTGACTTTCAGAATCGGCAGCGGAGCGCGCTTGAAGGCTTTCTGGAGGTTTTCGCCGTTCGGAGCGAACCACCCCTTGGATTTCGTGTCCGTATCGTCGAACCAGTACCCGACGACCTCACCGGTGATCTCGCCTTCGTAAGCAGCGCAGAGCAGTTTGCCGTACCCGATGATCTCGTCTCCGAGCATAATGCGTTCGACGAGCATCGAAAATGTATCGCCTTTTCGTGGATCGAAGATGAAATCCATGTCATAGCCGAGGACTTCCTCGTAGGCAACGACGAGTTCGGGCTTTTCGCCGTAGGCCAGCAGAGAATGGTACACCGACGTTTCCACCTTGCCTTCGATGGAAACCAATTCGCGTGTCGTGGGGATGGTGTATTTGAAGCCCTTCAGTATCCCGGCGGAATCCGGGAGAATCCAGTAGCTGTTGAGCTTATCGACGCCGTAGCGGAATGCGGCCAGTTTCCCGGCAGAATCAGTCTGTGCAGTGAAACACTGACCCGGTCGGCAGTCCGTAAAATCGAATTCTGCATCGTGCAGGTGGCGCTGAATCGAATCTGCGACCTCGCCGGCTATGCCGCTTTCAAGCAGTGCGCCGCGGAAGGTCGAACCCCAGCGGATCTCGCCGCCGTTCTCGGTCAGTCCGGGTACATCCTGGGGCAATGCCGGAACGTAGGCTTCGGGCTCGGGTTCTTTCGGAATGGGGCGCGCGCCGGGCGGCGGCACCATGGCCAGCACACCGAGCAAAATCGCCGTCATTGGAACGAGTATATATAAAGAAGGGTAACGGTTCAGGAACTGTTTCATCGGGTCCGGTTAATCCACATACCACACTGATCGCACCCTGGCGTGACGGGTACGTCTACTATCCTAACCCGCCAGAAGGCTGCATTCAATTTCGTGACGTTTAGGCTCACACGAAAAGTACATATCTTACCGAACATGTTGCAATATCAGCCGATTTCATGACAGCCGCCAAGAAACAAGCACGTACCATCCTCGAACGCATAAAATCCGAAGCAGAAAAGCGCCGCTATACCATCGGCGTCATTCAGGAAAAGCAGTGGTCGCTCGAACTCGCCGTTCAGGATACCGAATACAAGGCCAAAGCCGTGGTGTTTTTCAATGCCAAAGGACGCCTGACGCCAAAGGTACAGGGCAAAGACAGCCCTCTCTACCGCGAACTAGAGGACTGGCTGGATATCCGCGGGGAAGTGGAAAGCGGGTTCCTGCCTGAGGGGGTCGATGCATGGATCGGTGTGGATGAAAGTGGTAAGGGCGATTATTTCGGTCCGCTGGTCACGGCGGCCGCGCTCATTACTCCTGAAGTCCGGGAAGATATTGGCAGCCTGCTCGTCCGAGACAGCAAAGAGATGGGCGCCTCAGCAATTACCACAACGGCGGAAAGGCTGCGCGAGATTCTGGGGGATGGATATGCAGTAGTGACGGCAATGCCGGAGGAATACAATCGCATGCTTGAGGATGAAGACTACGCTAACAGTCAGCATATGCTCGCAGCCCAGCACGCGCGCGTTATCGAAATGCTGCTGGAAAGGTATCCAGAGATCAAGTATGCGGTCTGCGATAAATTCGGGAAGGAAGAGGTCATCGAAGACGCGCTCGAAGACCGCGGGAAGTCGATCACGGTGATTCAGCGAACCAAGGCGGAATCGGATCCGGCTGTCGCCGCGGCGTCGATCCTGGCGCGAGATGGATTTGTCCAGGCGATGCAGGGATTGGAGCGCAAACTCGGGTACGATCTTCCGCTGGGCGCATCGAATGAACGCGCAATCTTCAATGCAGCGGAAGTCATTATCGAACGGGACGGACGGAAAGCACTCGGGCAGTATGCGAAGCTGCATTTCCGCACTACGCAAAAGATCTACAAAGCGCTATTTATGACGTAACCTTAGCCATCGCGAATACCAAGCTGCACATAGTCCTTGCGGAACAGCAGATCCATCGTCCAGTCCAGTGCGACCCGTAGCTTCTTGCCGAGACCGGGCATTTTGCTGAGGTACACCGTCCTCCACAGGAACCACGCAGGAAAGCCCGAAAGCTTTATCCCGAACACCTTCGCGACCGCCGTCCGGCACCCGAGAGGCGAAAGCTCCCCGCGCGTGTTGAATACGTACGGCTCAGGTTCTTTGTTCTGGATGACGTTTCTGAGATTTTTCGCGAGGAATTCGGCCTGTTTCGTTGCGTGCTGTGCGGTCGGAGGATACGGGTTGCCGTCCGGGTCCGGGTTTACTGAGCAATCACCAATACCCCAGACATTTTCGAGGCCCTCTACGCGCATATCGCGTTCGCAGGTAATATACCCGCGCTTTCCTGTCGGGAGCTGCAACTTTTCAATTACAGGATTCGGGGCAATCCCTGCGCACCAAACTACGGTATGCGTCCGGATTTCATCCCCGCTTTTCAGCTTCACGTAGTCTTTCCCGATCTCGCTGACGGTCTCTTCGAGCCTGATATCGATCCCCCGCCGCTCGAGCTGATCGCGTGCATACTCCGATAGATCCTCATCCAGCGCCAGCAGGATGCGCTCCATGATTTCGACGAGCGTGACCGAGCAATCCTTCGCACGCACGTTTTCGTACATGCGCGATGCCTCCTTGAGGAAGACTTCGTACTCCCCTGCTACTTCTACCCCAGTGAAGTTCGCCCCGACGACGATGAAGCGCAGCAGCGCCTTACGCTCCTCTGGATCAGGGGTGGCGTTGGCACGCTCCAGGAGCTGAATCGCCCGGTCGCGGAGCGAGACCGCATGGGTCAGCGTTTTCATCTCGAAGGCGTGTTCCTTCAGGCCGGGGACATCCGGTAGGCTTGTGACACTGCCGAGCGCGATGACGAGGTGGTCGTAATCAAGCGAGCGAATGTTATCGGTGCCGGTAACGCGGTAATCGATTCGCCTATCCTGCACGTCGCCATCCACAACCTCCCCCGCGATGAAGGTAGTGCGTTTCAAAAACTGGCGGATGGAAACCACCGTGTGGCGCGGTTCCAGGCTTCCGGTGCCAGCTTCCACGAGAAGCGGGTAAAAATTGAAGTAGTTGTTTCTATCTATGAGCGTGATATCGGCGTCCTGCGGCCGGAGGCGTTTTTCCAACTGCTGTGCGCAGTACGCCCCGCCGAATCCGCCGCCGAGTATAAGTATTCGCGTTTTCATCTATTCAGGTGTCTGGAGCTGTGACAGAGAGTTCAGGCCGGTGAGCTTCGGTATCGATTCTACGAGGCCAATTCTTCCTTCACCTGCTGGATAAGCCCCCCCGCGAGCAAGACTTCCTTCTGCCTATTGCTGATATCGAGCGATGCAGAGAATTTGGACTGTTTCGTTTCATTTTCGATTTCCACGGGCTCGCTGCGTTCGATGCTCGTCCTGATATCGCTGAGCTTCAGAATATCTCCCTGTTCTATGTCGTCCCTATCGCCGGGATCATCGAATGTCAGCGGAAGCACGCCGAAGTTCACGAGGTTCTGCCAGTGGATGCGGGCGAAGCTTTTTGCCAGTACGACGCGTACCCCAAGATAGCGAGGGGCGAGTGCGGCATGTTCCCGGCTGGACCCCTGACCGTAATTCTCCCCTGCCACGATTGCACCCGCGGTGCCGTTCATTGACGTCATGCGTGAGTGAAACTCAGGATCGACCTGATAGAACGTGAATTCGCTGATCTTCGGAATATTGCTCCGGTACGGCAACACGCGGCTGCCTGCCGGCAGTATCTCGTCCGTCGAAACGTCATCCCCGAGCGAGATAGCAACTTTGCATGTTATCGAGTCCGCTATTGCATCCAGCTCAGGCAGAGATGCCACATTCGGGCCTTTTTCAAGCTTCTGCGAACCGTTCTTATCAGGTGCATGGAACATCTCCATATTCACTTTTACCCAGTTTGGTTCTTCAAACTTGGGATACTCCATATCGAGGGAGCGCGGATCGGTGATCTTTCCGGTCAATGCGGAGGCTGCAGCCGTTTCCGGACTGCAGAGATACACCTCATCGTCCTTGGTGCCGGAACGGCCTGGGAAATTCCTCGGTACGGTGCGAAGACTTTTTCTGCCCGATGCGGGCGCCTGCCCCATTCCGATGCAGCCATTGCATCCTGCCTGATGAATCCTCGCCCCGGCACTGATAAGGCTGCTAAGGTCGCTGCGCGAGGAAAGCGTCTCAAGGATTTGGCGGGAGGTCGGATTGATATCGAACGAGACCGAATCATGCGTTTGCTTACTATCGACAATCTTTGCAACGATACTGAAGTCGCGCAAGCCGGGATTTGCCGACGATCCGATATATGTCTGATAGATTTCCTCGCCTTCGATCTCGCGCACCGGTACAACATTTCCTGGGCTTCCAGGTTTGGCGATGAGCGGCTCAAGCTCGTCGAGAGCTATTTCATCGTGCTCGTCATATTCAGCGCCTTCATCGGCAAGCAGTTCCTGCCAATCGTCGACGCGCTGCTGCTGGCGCAAGAATTCCTTCACCCGCTTGTCGGATGGGAAGACCGTTGTCGTCGCGCCCAACTCCGCGCCCATGTTCGCGATGACGTGTCTATCCATGGCAGAAAGGCTTTCCAGGCCGGGCCCGTAGTATTCGATGATCTTCCCCAAACCGCCATCGACATCGTGCCGGCGAAGCATCTCCAGAATGACATCCTTCGCGCTTACCCAATCGGGCAGCCTGCCTGTGAGCTTGACTCCCATCACCTTCGGCATTTTCACGAAGAACGGCTTTCCCGCCATCGCCATCGCGACTTCGATTCCGCCGGCGCCGAATGCCAGCATACCAAGCGAACCCGCAGCGCACGTATGGCTATCGGAGCCGAGAAGCGTTTTACCGGGCTTCCCGAAGCGCTCCATGTGCAGCGGGTGACTGACGCCGTTGCCGGGCTTGCTGTACCACACACCGAAACGCTCGCACGCGCTGCGGAGAAAAAGATGATCGTCGGGATTCTTGAAATCGGATTGAATGAGATTATGATCGACGTACTGGACGGAAACTTCTGTCTTCACGCGGTCGAGTTCCATCGCTTCCAGCTCCAGCATCACCAGGGTGCCGGTGGCATCCTGCGTCAATGTCTGATCGATTTTCAGACCGATTTCATTGCCGGGTTGCGGCGAGCCTTCCACAAGGTGATCGCGGATAAGCTTTTGGGCTACGTTCATTGCCATTGCTTTCCCTTCCAGATTTGAATACACTCTATATATAGCAACGGGAGTATTTCTATCGCCGTTCCGCTTGAGAGCCGCGGTCTTCTGCCGTCCAATAGAAAGGATTCTTACGATGAACCAAAACAATCACGATGATTTTCGCATAGAACGCGATTCGCTCGGCAAGGTGAAGGTACCAGCAAATGCCCTATTCGGGGCGCAAACGCAGCGTGCGGTAGAAAACTTTGCCATTAGCGGCATCAGATTCCCGCGTATTGCAGTACAGGTTCTCGGCGCAATAAAGCGTGCGGCAGCGGAAGTGAACAAGGAGCTCGGGACGCTGGATGCCGAGTGCGCAAAGTACATTTCCCTGGCAAGCAGGGAGATCGCCGAAGGGCAGTGGTACGGAGAATTCCCCGTTGATATCTACCAGACCGGCTCCGGTACATCGCTCAATATGAATGCGAATGAAGTCATCGCGAACCGCGCCATGCAGCTCGCAGACAGAGCCAATGCATCATTGGATATCCACCCTAACGACCACGTAAACATGGGGCAGTCCAGCAACGATGTTATTCCTACCATGCTGCACGCGGCGGCGTTTGTATTGGTACATGAGCGGCTGCTGCCTGCACTCCGCTCAGCTGGAGAGGCCCTCCGGCAGCGGGAGGAAGAGTTTCACGGGATCGTCAAGAACGGACGAACCCATCTCATGGATGCCATGCCGATTTTTCTCAGCGATGAGATCGGAGCATGGGCCGACCGTTGCGAACATGCGGCAGAAACTATCGAGGGAAGACTGCCGTCACTCAGCGCGCTTGCCATCGGCGGAACGGCCGTCGGAAGCGGAGTAAATACTCATCCGGAATTCGGTGCGCGCGTTGCAGAGAAGCTCAGCCAGGTCTCAGGAAAATTTTTTACGAATGCGAAGAATCATTTCGCTGCACAGGCCTTTTTGAGTCCGGCCAAAGAACTGAGCGGCGCATTGAATGCGTTCGCTGCGGACTTGACGAAGATTGCCGAAGACCTGCGATGGATGAACAGCGGGCCGAACGGCGGCCTGGGCGAGATCACGCTGCCTGCACTTCAGCCGGGATCAAGCATCATGCCGGGGAAGGTGAATCCCGTGCTGTGCGAGAGCGTCATCCAGGTATGCGCGCAGGTGATGGCGAACGATCTCGCGGTGAGCATAGGCAGCAGCCGGGGCAACTTCCAGCTCAACGTCATGCTGCCGTTGATAGCGCACAACCTGCTGCAGTCGATCGAGCTACTCGCAAATGTGCTGGAACGCTTCACGACAACAACCCTGGCGTTGTTCACACTAAACGAGGACAATATGAAATCGAATGCCGAGCGGAATCCCGTCCTTGTCACGGCGCTTGCACCCGAAATAGGCTACGAACGGGCGGCGGAGATAGCAAAACGTGCCGCCCGGGAAGGAAGAAGTATACTGGAGGTTGCAATGGACGAAACGGATATCGGCGAGGAGCGTCTTGCCGAACTCCTCAACCCCGCCAACATCGCAAAAGGAAACCGGTAGGGGGAATAGCGTGCCAGCCTAGCTGTGGTAATAGTCCAGCATTTCCTTCTATTGGGATATCGCTCCGTGAGTCCAGTATTGCGCATGAGGGAATCCCGGAGGGATGACATGTCGATAGTAACGCTTGTACCAAGATCTCTTCAGAGCCCCGAAGGGGCGGCATTTCCCAATCAAACCGGATCAAATAGGTATTGCTCATCATACTCGACCTCGTACTTCCTCAACATGACCTTGTATTCATCATGGAATGTTCTCGTTTGATGATGCGCGTCCTGATTCTCAATGTACCGTACAACTTCTGAAAGTTACGAGTGACTGTTTGAGAAAGCACCATACCCTTCCTGCCATCTGAATTCTCCTTTAATCCACTGTTTGGAGTTAATAAAACGGGATGCATTGCTTTTAATGTCTTTCACCGCATCCGCTACTGAGCAAGAAGGCCGCAATCCAATCAGCACATGCACATGATCTGTCATGCAGGATATCGCAAAAAGCTTATTGCCTTTATTTCGTATGATTCCACCAATATACTTTTGAATTTCCTCTCGATGTGACTCTGGTAGGAGGTTTTGCCTTCCTTGCACAGTAAATACAACATGGATATAGAGTTGTGTAAACGTGTTTGGCATATTCTTCCTTACATGTCATCGTTTCATGCCGCTCCTAAGGAGCTCATGTGATGGTGTTCTGGTTTTTACTTTACTATCGACATATCGCTCCTGCGGAGCTTTAGATTCTCGAGATGTACTGGCTTCTGGATAATGCTTAGCTACGAAATGTTCAAGATACAACATCAATGAGTTTTAATCGAGCCGAGAACAGCTGACGACCCGGATTTGAGTTTAGTGCTCTTGAATCAATGTTTTTGGATTTTAGTATCCATATGTATACGAGGATTATCATCACTGAATCCCGGAGGGATGACATGTCGATAGTAACGCTTGTACCAAGATCTCTTCAGAGCCCCGAAGGGGCGGCATATAAACCGCTACCGCATCAATGCCCTGCAATGTATTTGGCAATCGCGTATATTGATTACATGACCGTGCGTACCGCAATACCGCTTCTTGTTCTTGCTATCGCTCTTGCTGGATGCGATATATTTGAAACACGCGATGCGGAACCTCCCACGGTGCGGGGGTCCTCCTTTGTCCCGCCGACAACGCCCTCGCTCGCACTACAAAACCTCCAGAACGCTATCGCCGAGAAAAACCTCAATGACTACCTCCGCTGCCTTGTCGATACGCTGAGTTCCGACAGACATTTCGAATTCATTCCTACGGCTGGCGCAGCCGCGCGGTACGGATCGACTTTCACTGATTGGAACCTGCGGTCCGAGCAAACCTACTTCGCTGCTATCGTCGCGAACACCGAAGACGGCGACCCATCCAGCCTGCAGCTCACGGGCGGTTTCGATATTACTTCTTCGGATTCGGCTATTTACAATGCGACTTACACGCTGATCTTCCGGCACGGTGTCGCCGGGACACCCGAAGAAGTGACCGGCACAATGCTGCTGACCCTCGCTACCGACCGCAGCAATTTTTGGAGCATCGTCCGGTGGACCGATTTGCCCGACGGGACCGAGCCGGCCTGGAGCGATTTGAAAGGAAGGTTTGCGAATTGAGTACCACTGCCGCAATACCGAGGATAGCATTTCTACTTGGCCTGGCCGTGTTCGCGCTCGCAGCGTGCAATCCGTTCGCGCCCGAGATCGACGAGGGCGACGCAGGTTCCGTTCCAATCGTGACGGACCACACAACGATCGACGGGGTGTTCCAAAACTTCCGGTATGCGTACTCTTTCCAGGATACAACCATCTACGGTGAGCTTCTCCACCCGGAATTCACATTCACCTATACGGACTATGATAAGTCCATCGACGTGAGCTGGGGACGCGACGAAGAGATGAGCATCACATCCCGCCTGTTCGATAACGCGCAGTCGTTTAATCTTGTGTGGAATAATATCGTCAGCCAGGCAGGAGATACCCTGCAGGTGAACGTGACGCGGAGCTTCAATCTGACGGTGACGTTCAGTGCGAACGACATCGTCCGAGTGGATGGGCGTGTGAACCTGGATCTTGTTCGTCCCCGCGCCACAGACCCTTGGCGTATACTAAACTGGCGCGACGAATCGAACTTTTAACATTCCCCCCTCACTCCACAACTACTGAGCGCGTTTGGCTGTTTTCGCCGATAGTCAGCACAACGTAGTACATACCAGCCGGGAGATCAGCGGCCTTTTCCCTCTTCCCTCTCCCCTAACTTGCTTCGTCGTAGACCTCGGCAAACGAGCGGTGGCGGAACTGGAAATGCGGGAAATAGGTCGTGAAATCGAACTCGAAGTTCTTCGGCCAGTATTCGCCCGATCTCATATCTATTTCGTAATCCCCTATATAATCGCCTTTCACGATCCGGTGCAGCCACTCTACAAGCCGGTCTACATCCTCCCGGTTGTTGTAGCACCCGAAACTCGCGCGCACCATACCGGGCAGACGGCTCCGGTTCCCGTCCAGAATTTCCTCGGTGATCTCCTTCGCCATGCATTCATCGAACTGCAGCAGGCGTTTCACGTACGGATGCGCGCAGAAGCACCCGTTCCGCACGCCGATCGCGCCTTCGGCGCTGAGGATCGCAGCAACCTTCGCATGGGGCACGCCTTCCACATCAAAGGCAACCACGCCGACCTTGCCGCCGAACTCGCTCTCATCCACCGGTCCGTAAATATTCACGCCGGGGATTTCCTTCATTTTGCCGATTGCGTATGCGATAAGCTCTTGCTCGTGCGCACCAATGGCGTCCATCCCGACTGCTTCCAGCGTGTGGATGGCAGCGGCGAGCGCAACGGCGCCGGGCACGTTCGGACTTCCGGCTTCCTCGCTTGCGGGGGGACCGGAGAACGCGACGAAATCTTCCTCAACGATATCGACCACGCCGCCGCCCACAGCGTCCGGGTCGCCGAGACAAAACCAGTCCCGAGAGCCGACCAGCACACCGATGCCGAACGGTGCGTACATTTTGTGAGCCGAGTACGCGATAAAATCGATATGGCGCGGGTCGCTATCCGGCAGGACGTCGATCTTCCTGTGCGGCGCCAACTGTGCTGCATCTACGAAGATATGCGCGCCGTGCTTGTGCGCGATCTCGGCGTACTCATGAATTGGGTTGACGATGCCGGTGATATTGGAGGCGCCGGTCACGGCCAGGAACCGCACGTGCCCCTTGTACTGCTCGAACGCCCGCTCCACCGACTCCGACTCAACGTACCCGCGGTCATCCACTGGAAGGTGGACCACCTTGGCGTACTTGCGCCACGGCAGATCGTTCGAATGGTGCTCCATCAGCGTCGTGATGACGACGTCTTCGCCCTGCCACTGGCAGCGATTGGCCACCTTGTTGATCATATCGGTGGTGTTCTTCCCGAAGATCACCGTGTTCTTCTCAAGATCGGCGTTGACGAATTTCCCCGCGATACCGTGCGCTTCGTCGAACACCTTCGTCGCCAGGATGGACTTGAAGCCTGTCCCGCGGTGGACGCCCGAATAGAACGGCATGAAGTCGTTCATCACGTCAATAACATGCTTGAGGGCCGGCGTGCTGGCGCCGTTATCAAGAAAGACGTAGGGCTTGAGTGTGCCATCGAGGGTGGGGACCTTGGTATCGATTCCGGCGATGTTGCTGCGGAGTTCTTCGATCTTCCAGTCGCATTTTACGGGCAGGGTATTCGTCAACATGATGCATCTCGGGGTGAAAATGGATAATGCACTGCGAATCCGAAAGATACGGGAATCGCAGCATTCCGCAAACCCATGAGAAGCAAAGAGTTAGAGCGGCGGAGCTACCCAGCCGCCTTCATAAGCTGCATTCCGGCGTAGACGGCAATCACGCAGACGAGCACGTTGGCGAGGATGTTGAAGAGTGCTTCGAAGAACTTCCCCTGCGTGAGCAGCGAGACGGATTCGAACGCGAACGTGGAAAACGTAGTAAACCCGCCGCAGAACCCAATGGTAAGGAGGGGCACCATGCGCACCGGGATAAGCTGCTGCGTATCGCCGATTTCAACAAGGATACCGAGAATGAAGGATCCGAGCACGTTCACCACGAACGTACCGTAATGGAAATCGGAGCCGAGGAAGCGATGAAGTGCGCCGCTCATGCCGAAGCGCATTGCCGCACCTATCCCGCCCCCGAGCATCACTGCAAGTACTTGCTGCATATATGGATAACCGGTTGTATTCCGTCTGGTTCATAGCCGCCGCCCGGCGGCCTCTGCCGTAAAATCGCGAATCTCTGCGATATGGGAAAACGGGAAGAGAGTGATGGATGATGAGAGAGTGCTGAGTGACGAGAGAGTGCTGAGTGACGAGAGAGTGCTGAGTGATGAGCGAGTGCTGAGTGACGAGAGAGTGCTGAGTGACGAGAAAATGATGCTTCCGAGTCCGCGGAGTTGACCGTGCGCGGATCGACCCCCGTGTCGACCCGGGGCGGCTGTTGGCGCCGGTGCGGTAATCCCGCAGGGGCTGTGTTAGTCCCCGTGTGGGTGGGGAAGCCAGTCCAAAAACTTAAGATTGGTGTAGTGGATGAAGTTGATTTCAGCTAACATGCGAGAAAGTGTGTGAAGCTACATTTGCGACGACCTTTCTCATCGGTCAAAAAACCTTTCCCAGATTTCATTTCTGTTGAGCAGTCCTGATGTTTCAAGGGCATGTCCGAATGTAATGCCCCTGTTTAGTCTCGTTCCATTAGTATCTGCTTATTGAATTCAATCTGTTCGACCTCTTCGGCACTGTAGGGCTTCCAGTTTGTTGTGCGCTATGTATCGCCGCCAGCGGCTTGTGGAGCTCAAGCATGCTCTGAAGATGCAATGTCTTCATCAGGTGTGTAGTCGCTGGGTTGTTTCTTTGCATATTCAACCTTTAATTTCGCCAGCCATTCTTCATATCCTGTATCGGACATTTCTCCCGTGTCTGTCTTTCCGTTAAGCCAGTTCAGATGGTTTTGCAGTTTGTTCCGGTATGCAAGTGCAAGTTCATGGACATCATGCTTTTCGTCTTTTTGCATGAGCACGTTGTCAAGCGCCCGTATGACGTCTGCCACGCCGATCTTTTTTGCTCTACCTTCAGACTCCTTGTCGATCTCCTCCGGCGTATGCTTGAACCATGCTTTCCCTAGCAAAATATGGAATCCACGGGCATTCTCATCTTTTAAAAACGCACATTGCCGCTGTAGCTGTTTGTATCCAAAATCCGCCCACATCTTCAACTCCAAATAAGCAGTTATGTCAGAATCGAATATTATTTTCAGATCGAACTTGCCCCCACTGGGCTCTAGTTCTATTGCCTTGTCGTCGTCGGTATGTAGCTTACGCCGAGGCGCACCGAGCAAGTGCTCAGACAAAGACGATTCTTTCAGCAGCGCAAATAGTACCAGTTGATGCGTTCGTTCGTAGCGCTCTGCCGTTTCCAATAATAAAGAAATACCACTCATACGTTAGACCTCTTTTTCACTTCCCTCATCCCCTCCACAATCTTTATTTCATCTTCTGTTATCTCATAGACGAGCCGGTCTATTTCTTTACCTGTAAGAGTTCTTTGCTGTTGGTGCGCCTTCAAAATGGCTAGTCTTCGGTTAGTACTGCTTCGGCGTATTTTGACAGGACATCTTCTTTCAAAAATTCAAGATTCGAGTCCTTCGCAAGCTCGGATATACTGTCGTATGAAATAAACGTACAATACTCTTCTAAGGCGCCACCGTCCAAAAGTGCAAAGACAGGCCGTTTAATTTCCGCAAGAACTTTGCGTCTTCTTTCATATGGTGCCACAATGTGAAACTGTATGTCCATATTCGGTTGTAGTGCACGAAGATCGGCCATGCGCAATAGGCCTGAATAGATGAGTGTCGTATGTTCCACTTCGAAAGCACGTACGATCCTGCGTCCACTATTCGATATCCACAATACGTCTATATTCTCGATTGTCTGTAAAGTTTTCTCTTCATAGTTGAGAGGTAACTGATCCAACACAGGGATATTATCTTTATCGAGATATGTGGTCACTTTATTTCGGTCACCATTCGGAATCCATACCTTGAATCCCATCTTATAGCCGATGTAAGCAACTTTTGCTTGAATTTGATGTGAGATTCTGACGGTGGTTTCTGAATCGACTATATCCGTAGCTTGCTCGGTTTCATCGTCAGGAATCTGTACCTCAACTTCTCCCTTAGGACCCTTGATCTTTTTCGGTAGGTGTTTTCTGAACTCCACATCTTCAATCGGAAATTCCGTAGGTTGAGACATTTGGCGAGATAGAATATTTTCCAGAAACGACCCATCTATCTTTGTTATTTTTGCTAAACTACCGCGTACCTTTCCCGTCCACGTGAGATCTGTGTGTTCAAGTTCCCTAGTGAAAGAAAGCTCATTCCAAACCTCAGGATGGTGAATTGGTACGGTCTTATCTTTCTCTAGCCAGGCCAGAGGTTTTACCTTGAAACGGATAACATAGGGATCGTTCTTTTCTTCAAAAAGAGGGGAATCGTCTTCATAGCACTCGGACAGCACTTCGAAAACACCAACCCATCTGCTGAGTTTCGTCATATAGCATACAAATTTATCGCCTGGTTTGATCTTTTCAGCTTTCGTTCGCTGAGACTTTGAAAACCCACTTACAGATTGATCAGATTCAGTGAATTTGAGGTATGTCGCTGGAGAGAAAAGGTTGATATAGTATGCCATGCTTACGATCTACTACTGGTTATAACGCACTGCCGAGCTCGCTCTTCAAAGTTCATGTTACTCAAACGCTCACACGTTTATCTCTTATCGGATAGTCTACTATGAAATTACGCACTGTGTGCAGAAGTGGCAAGGGATTTCTAACTGAGGTGCTTGCATATCAGGCTGCGGGTTACTCACAAGTGTACATTGACACGGTTTCTCCTATCCACAGGTTCGCCATGACAGCTCGTACCTATGGGCTGGTGATAAGATTGTGTTGATAGTCATCCAAACCCCCCAGCTGGATCAGCGCAGCCGATTCCAGCGACCGCCTTACACCACGGCGCACAGGTGACAAGGGGGTGCGCAACTGACCCGGCTACCTCAAACCCCCGCTGCCCGTTTTCTCCCCCGGTTTGTCTTGTGGCGGGGGGAGTTCGTATTATAGGATATTCCCTATCGCAATCAGACCAAGGAGCCCAGCATGGCAGAAAAGAACCTATCCGGAGACGTATACTATCCACCAAACGGTATCGTCAAAAACGCGCATATCAAAGACTGGGACGAGCTCAACGCACGAGCTCACGACGACTACCAGGGCTTTTGGGCGTCGATAGCCGAGGAACTGCACTGGTACAAGAAGTGGGATGCCGTGCTCGATGATAGCGGGAAGCCGTTCTATAAGTGGTTCGTCGGCGGCCGCACGAACATCGTTCATAGCTGTCTGGACCGCCACACGGAAGGGGCACACCGCAATAAGCTGGCCCTCATATGGGAAGGCGAGGACGGTGCGTTTCAGTCGTACAGCTACTTCGCACTGCTCCGTGAAACAAAGCGTTTCGCAAATGTACTGAAGAGTCTCGGCGTCCGTAAAGGCGATAGGGTAACGCTGTACATGGGCCGGATTCCGGAGCTGGCAATCGGGATGCTGGCCTGCGCACGTATCGGGGCAATGCACTCGGTGGTCTACGGCGGGTTTTCGGTGGAGGCGCTGCATGAACGCCTCGAAGACAGCCATTCGAAGGTGCTCATCGTCTCTGACGGTGCGTACCAGCGCGGGAAGATTGTTCCATTGAAGGATATCGCCGATGAAGCGCTGCAGCGCGCTGCAACGGTTGAAAGCGTGCTGGTGGTTCGCCGTACGGGCGAGCCTATCAACATGGAAAGCGGGCGCGATATGTGGTATCACGAACTTGCCAAGCTCCCGATCGCCAATGTGGATTGCCCATGCGAGGAGATGGACGCCGAGGATCCGCTCTTTCTGCTCTATACCTCCGGCACGACAGGCAAGCCGAAGGCTATCCTCCATACACACGGCGGATATATGGTGGGCACCTACGCAACGCTGAAGTATGTATTCGATATTCAGGAGCAGGACCGCTACTGGTGCGCCGCCGATCCGGGCTGGATCACTGGCCACAGCTACATTGTGTACGGTCCGCTGCTCAACGGCGCGACGAACTTCATGTACGAAGGCGCACCGACGTACCCGTACCCGAACCGCTGGTGGCAGATGATCGAGAAGTACGGCATCAACATTCTGTACACCGCCCCGACTGCAATCCGTGGACTGATGCGCTTCGGGGAGAACTGGCCGAACCGTCACGATTTGAGTTCGCTGCGGCTGCTCGGCTCGGTGGGCGAACCGATCAATCCGGAAGCATGGAAGTGGTACCACCGCGTTATCGGCGGAGGCCGCTGCCCGATCATGGATACCTGGTGGCAAACCGAAACGGGTATGTTTATGATCACGCCAATGCCGTGCGTTGCGCTCAAACCGGGTTCGGGAACGCGCCCGTTCCCAGGGATCGAGATGGATATCTATAATGAAGAAGGCAAGCCTGTCGGCGCGAACGAGGAGGGCTATCTCGTCATTAAAACCCCGTGGCCTGCCATGCTGCGGACAATCTATGGAGATCCGGACCGGTACGTTGAGCAGTACTGGAGCAAGTACGAAGGCGTGTACATGACGGGGGATTCTGCCAAGCGCGATGAAGACGGCTACTACTGGGTCATCGGCCGCGTCGACGATGTGATTAAAGTATCGGGATACCGGCTCGGAACAGCGGAGATCGAGAGCGCGCTCGTCAGCCATCACGATATCGCCGAGGCGGCTGTTATCGGCCTGCCGCACGATGTGAAAGGAAATGTGATTCACGCATTCGTCATTCTGCGTGCGGGCGCAGCACCGGGCGAACATTTCATTGAAGAGCTTCGCCAGCACGTCGGTCATGAGGTCGGTCCCATCGCAAAACCTGAACACATCGAGATCGTAGACTCGCTCCCCAAGACCCGCTCCGGGAAGATTATGCGGCGCGTGCTGAAGGCACAGGCTCTGGGCGAAGATCCGGGGAATTTGAGCACGTTGGAGGAGTAGCCCAGCCGAGATATTGAACTGTATATATCGCTGATTCGAGGCTTCGTGGAGTTCCCCCAAAAAAACGGACAGATTAGTAAGGGGGGTTGGGTGAATATTGCATGCTTTTCTGATTCGATTCTGTGATCTTCTGCTCGT
>PABJ01000170.1 GCA_002699105.1 Ectothiorhodospiraceae bacterium
CATCGAGGCGAATACCTGCGCGAAAGGGATCAGGAAACAGTTGACGCATACCATGCCGCACACGGCCTTATCAATGCGCCGGATAACGATGGCGGTTCGGATGTCAATCCTGACGACTTGAACTTCGATCTCTAAGATCGGCAACAGCCAATTCAACGAACGCCCGGCAGTCGCCGGGCGTTTTTATATGCGTTAAGACTAGGGATCTGTCTAGTTGAGTAAAGAATTGACAGTTGTTAGTTTCGCTATTGAACCACGAGGGGCTTTGTTTGGATACCAGTCTCAGTTTGAAGAGTATAATAGTACATACCTGCAGGGATTGAGGCTGTGGAAAACTTATGTGTGTGAGAACCCATTGCCAACACGCCAAGTCGAACCTCTTTCACCGTCTTCCCTAGCATATTGTAGATTGTCATTGTCACCTCAGATGGAGAATTGAGCTCAAACGGAATCGTTATCTTTACATCTGCTGAACTTACAGGATTTGGGTAAGCTTGCCCCAGCGTATGATCGTTAGCAGCAACCGGCTCCTCGATATGTACGACAGGATTCTTAAGAATATAGAGCCCCGAATCATCACCGTACATAACGGAATATATCATTGTTCCATTGCTGAGGAAGTTAACGTCCCAAATCCCGTCGTGTGAAATCGGCTTGTATTCCGATGTTACCGTATCCCATCGATGGAAGTAGACCACTTCTACAGTGTCAGGATATTCTACACAGGATACGATGAAATCGCGCCAAGTGACTAATTCTCCTGAAGGAGCAACTCGCATTCTATCAAAGGATAATGTGGAATTGTCAAAATTCAATCTCCATGGCAAGTTGTTGTAGCGGTTAGCGGGTGACCATGTTGCCCCTTTGTCATCTGAATGCATAAGTGTAGGGGTGGCTCTGGCGGCGGCAAAGACTTTTGCTGTATTCCTCCAAGCCAGAGTTAGCCCTCGATACGTGTAAGGGAAATCAAAAAAGGGAGATATAGTGTACCACGAGTTACCATTATCTGAAGACCGATAGACAACATCTCCGCGCCATCCGATTGAGAGTATAGCTCCTCCGGGCAACGCATGAAGTGATAATGCACTGCCATGTCTGTATAACTCAGATTCAGGTGCTGGTTTGTTTACCTCTACCCAAAATCCAGTTGTTGAACTGTACCGATACGTTGTGCTTTTCGTCTCAAAGTAAAAGTATTCATCCGTACCACCGACGAGCTGACCACGATCATCGAATCTTTCAAGACTATCATTCGCAAGTTCCCAATTGTATCCGCCATCCTTACTCAGATAAAAACCATATCCCCAGAATCGCACCATGAATTCGTTCCTACCATTCTGTACGAAGCTGTAGTACGGTCGGAATGTTTTCATATCGGAATACTGATAGGACATATCATTCGTATTGAGAATACAGATTCCTGCTTCCACTAGTTGACCGCTTCTGTATACGACCAGTTTTTCTTCATCGTTGATCAGAAAGAAACCAAAGCTAGTGACCTCCGGTATGTAGGCAGATACCGGAGCAGGGAGCAGAGTTGAATCAATCACTGTGGATTGGCTGAAGGTCTCGCGAAGCTTCCACAACTTCCTATCACTCAGCATGAGCAGAGTAGAATCGGAAGTTCTGAGAAGTTGTAACGAAGATTCGTAGACAACAGATGAATCTGAACCTTGGGAGACTGCAGGTGTAATCTGGAGGTTGCCGCCGGATTCCTCGACGTATCCAAAACTGAATGACAATGCACTATCTTGCTCGCCGTTCGCATACCTGGTTAACATTCGGTTGCCCCGCGTGAAATCCATCGCACTGTTGAACTCCTGGTTACCGTGAAACAGTGTCGTATATCTCGGATCAGGACTGAAGGTATCGCCTCCATCAACGGACGTGTACATCTCTGTTTGGGTTGCAAGGTAGACAGTCCCATCCTTACTGACCGAAAATTGGGAGCTTCTCGGCGCTCTTTCGAACGCGTCAAATGTCGGTATATCGAGCTCCCAGGAATGTCCGCCATCCGATGAACTCATATATCCGGAAAAATGAACGAGTGCGAACAGATCGCCATTCGGAAGAATGTGCAGATCCTGAAAATCGGGTGTTTCAATCCCCGTCGGTATTTCCTCCCAGATGAGGGGATGTATCAATTTGTAGAGACCATTATACGTTCCAAGGTAAACCGTCCCATCGGGGGCGGTGACAAGAGACTGTAGGCGTAGATTAGAGAGTCCTTTCGTGAGAAGAAACCATTTCGCCCCGCCATCGTTTGTCACTGCGACGCCACGACCATCCAAAGCGAGATGGAGCATTCCACCTGAGTCGATACAGGAGCTTGTGTAGCCTGCTGTACCCTGCATGGAGACCCAGTCTATTTCCTCTGTCTTGGCTCTGTAGATGCCAACCGTATCATTGCTCGATATGAAAAACGTATCCCCATTTCTATTGAGAAGCATGTCCCGCATTTGGAGAGGGGACTGGAGGCCCAAATCTACTTCATCAAAATGGATGACAGGTTGAGCGTTTACAGCCATCGTAACAAAGAAGAGCAGCGGAATGAGATGTCTCATAAGGTGTACCAGTGAATGAGGACGTCTATATAGAAATGATACTATAAAGAAGAGAAAGGTTACGCGAAAGTCAAGGAGAAGAAATGTGCGAGGCATTTGGATGTATCTTTTTGGCCGCTTATGTTTGTAGCCACGAATCTCAACGGGGGTCGGTACGCACGACTCGAGGGAGGTGAATCAGACTAGATGGGGAAGGGGAGTCATTGCTTGTGTTTCTGCAGAGTATGGATGCCTATGAATGGAAATGGGGACAATACTTCACTTCCGTAAATAAAAGACTCACATGTCGGACGAAATGAAACATTGAAACATTGAAACATTGAAACGCAAAACAGGTGTTCCGTTTCAGAATGAAGGAGCCGCCGATCTTTTATCGGAGCACGATCTCCTGAAGGGCCGTCTTTGAACCAGCGGTCATATGGAGCCAGTAGCTTCCCGGCGGGAGGGAATCCACATGGAGCCGGAGTTGGTGCTTTCCACTCGGATGGTCACGTCCAGGAAATGATAGGATGTGTTTCCCGAGCGTATCGTAAACATGTACTTCAACGTGTCCCGGTGAGCCGAGCTCGAACGGAACATAGAGAGTTCTGCCGTATGCGGGGTTTGGGAATGGGGCATAGAGGAGCAACGAACGCGGCGTTGGCTGCGGGTCAGCCACGGTTACAGTTGATGTGAACCGTTGTGCAAGTATGAGGCGATCCGGATCGAACTCTGCAATGAGCACGTCTTCAGCCCGGATGCCCGGGAACGTATAGATAGAAGATTGCAGTGCTTCGGTGTTCATTGTGCGGGTCAGCGTATCGTGCGCGGTGGTGACGATCGTAACGGGGATAGGCATCTGGAAAAGCGGGTACTCGGTGGTATCCTGCATCTGGAGCACGCGAACGGTGAATTCTTCGCCAGCACCTGCAAGGATCTCGAACTCATACTCCGGCCATCCAGCCTGATACACCCACTGGTCGAAGAACCAGCTGAGATCGCCGGCATGGTGTTCTTCCATAACGTGCTGGAACTCTGCGGTGGTGGCGTTTTCGTAGGAGTTTCGTTCGCCGTAATCGCGAAGCCCCTCGAAGAACTTATCGTCTCCCATAACGAGCCGCAGCATTACGAGGACGGAACCGCCCTTCTCGTAGATGGTTTGAGGATAGTTGGAAGACGGAGCCTCTCTGGGAAAGTCGTACAACGGGAATACGCCTTCGGCGCGGGCAATATTCCGTCGGTAATTCGTAGCAAATCCGCTGGCAATGTTCACATATCCGGAACGGCCGTTGAGATGTTCCTGGTACACAGCCTCCGCAAATACCGCGAAGCCCTCACTGAGCCACGCTTCTTCGAATGTAAGCGGCGTCACCCAATCGCCCCACCACTGATGCGCAAGTTCGTGGGCTGCGGTCTCTCCGGCTTTATCGTACAATGTGAAGAGCGAGAGCGGATAACTGATCATGGTCTGGTGTTCCATCGCACCGATCGGCGTAATGCAGTAGCCGATTTTATCGAACCTATAGGGACCGAACGCGGCAGTGAAGGCGTCCATCATGCCGTGTACTGTGCTGAAGAAGTGAGCACCTTTGGCTGAATCCGCTTTCGGGACGTAGTACTCCATCGGGATTCCGTTCCACTCATCACGCACCACGGCATACTGACTGATCGAATAGTTGAAGAGGTACGTCGCTGTTTGATGAGTCTCCACCCAACGGTAGGATATAGCGTCGCCATGATCGATCACTTCTTCAAGGAGGCCGGCACCGGCAACAGTGTATGGCTTTGGGACTGTGAACGTGACATCGAATGTTGCCTTATCGCTGGGAATGTCGTTCGACGGTAGCCAGTGACGTGTCATCGATACATAGGGTGCCCGGAACCCAACGCCCATAGAGAATGTGACATCGGCGCTATTCCAGTGGCACCCTCCCCAGGGCTGCGAACCGCCTTCGTTGGTGGCGTGTCCTTCGTATTCCAGAGTAACGGACATCGTGTCGGCCGGGTGGAGCGGGGCTGCGAGTTTGACCATTACAAAATCATCCTCCTGGACGTAGTGCAGTTGTTCGCCCCAATGCACTACGTTTGAGATTGTCAAGTCGCGCACATGGAGTTGGATTGCTGAGATGTCACCGCGGTACATATGGGAAAATCGTACATCCGCTACCCCGTCGAGAGTCTCCTCGTCCAAATCGAATGCGATTTCTGCTCTGTAGTGCTCAACATCAAGTTGCGCCAGTGTAGAGCTTGCAGTGGCCAGGAATGCGAGCAGCAACAGTAATGCTCTCATTTGCTTTCCTCCTCGAATAGTGAATCGGACAGCCCTGTGTTCACTTTGTAGTTCGAATACTCGATCGAAGCTGATGCCTGCTGGCCTTCCTCCTGTTCGTCCTTCTTGATGCTTTGACCAGGACGCAGCCGCATCGGCGGGGCATCCATATTCACTTCGGCTTTCGACGGAAGAAAGTACTTGTTCTCGATTAGTGCATACGTAATATTTGCGACTGCGGAACGGCCCTGGTTCGGATCGCTTTCTAGACGAAGAATAAGCCAGTCGGTACTATCCACGTATACCATTGCACGCTGCACACGCAGCGTATCGGACCGGGCCAGGAGCTTCACCTTGTAACAGCCTTTCCCGCCGATACTCTCCGTCCCTTGCACGACCATATCGTAGCGTTCATCTTCGAATACATGGGGATTGAAACTGACTGCATCCTTCGGGATCATCGCAAACCCGTCGGCTTTGAGATGCACCTTGTCAGGCTGCTTGAAATACAGCTTCGCTTCCATCGCAGGTACCTGCACGCGCGGAATATCGACTTTCGCACGGATATCGACGGTGTAGTCTTTCACGCGGTCGAATTGAGCGCGGACGTTTTTCATCACTTCTTGTGCGCGTGGTTGCGCAGTCGCTGTGAATGCAAGCGCAAGTGTCAAACAGAGGAGGTATCTGAGCTTCTTCATAGTTGCCGTTCAAAGTGAGCGTTATGAGAGTATATCCTTTCGGGAGAAAATAATCCAGGCGGTCGCCGTAAATCCCATAAAATACAGCGCTAGAATTCCCGATTGTTCCAGAGCGTGCTTCCAGTCGACAGGCTGGGTGAAGGCATCCATCCAGCTATCCATGTACGTTGTGAAGAGATATGGCTTTATCGCCTCGAATGCATCGATCGGGACGTTGCTGATGATGAGTGAAACGATCACGACCGCCATCGCACCGATGATAGGCCCGATCGCGTTCTCGACGATGGTTGAGAGCATGTAGCCAAGCGCTGCTATAGTACACATTGCCCATGCGGCCAGTCCATACCCGACGACAAAGCGCCACCATACATCATCGGCAGAAATAATGGAGATACCTTCTGGGCTAAAGCTGAACAGATCCCCTCCGCCGAACCAAATGAGTCCGAGCGAGACCGTCACGATTCCCATGAATGCGATGAATACGACAACGTAGATCATCGTGCTGATGACCTTGGCCGTGAAGAGCTTTAGCCGCGATGGCGGCCTTGTCATGAGCATGCGAAACGTGCCGCCAGTGGCTTCCCCGGCGAAGACATCCCCTGCCACCAGCACAATGAGAAACGGAATATGGACGAACAGCGATCGCATGATCATGTTCGAGACGAGCCACCCATTAAACAAAGACCCCACGAAGAGAAAGTCGTTCTGCAGTCCGCGGGTCATATTATCAACCCAGTTATCGCCTCCGAGGGAGAAGCCCCAGTAGATCAGCGGCACGAGCACCAGGATCACAAGGAAGCCTATATAGGTACGCAGCTTCCTGAATGTCTTCACAAGTTCGTAATAGATCAGCGACGCCATACCATGCCTGCGTTACTTCGCGTTCTCGCGGACGAATTTCTTCAATGCGCCCACCTCATGTTCTTCGAGGTACCTCCATGCGCCGCGTTGAAGTCCGCCGGCCGTGAGGCCCGCGTACGCGACCCGGTCCAGCTTCTTGACACCGTAGCCAAGTGCTTCGAACATCCTCCGTACCTGCCGGTTCTTGCCTTCGTGGATTGCGATTCCCACTACCTTGCCTGATCGTTTGTCGAGTATGTCCGCCTCGCATTCTGTTGTCATACCATCTGATAGCCGCACTCCCCCGCGCAGTCGCCGTATATCGGCCATCGGAATCTTCTTGTCGAGCTCGGCGCGATACACCTTTGGTACCTCGAACTTCGGATGGCTGAGCTGATACGCCAGGTCGCCGTCGTTGGTAAGCAGCAGCACGCCTGTCGTGTCTCTATCGAGTCTGCCCACCGGGTACACCCGTTCTCGTACCTCGATCAGATCGAGGACCGTATTCCTGTCGCGCTCGTCTTCTACTGTGGTGATACAGTCTTTCGGCTTGTTCAGTATGATGTATACAAGCTGCGGTTCCAGCGATACGATGTTTCCCTCGAACCGCACCTCGTCCGTCCCTGTATCGATCTTCGTGCCGAGCTCGGTTACCTTCTTTCCGTTGACCGTGATCTGCCCTGTTTCGATGAGTTCGTCTGCCTTCCTGCGTGCCGCTATTCCTGCGTGCGCGAGGTACTTGTTCAGCCGCATCTCTCCCGATTCCTGCCGGACCGTTGTCGTAATCCTGCGCGGCTTTTCCTTGCCTTCGAGCTTCTTGTACCTGCGGATTGGTTTCTTCTCGCTGCTGCTTTTCGCTTGCGGCGGCCCTGCGTTCCCCGGCTTCCTCGGTCTTGCGCTCTCGGTCGTTCTTCTTGTGGATGTGCTGCGCGGCTTCTGTGGCGTACTCTTCCCCCGCGGCGTGCCTTTCCCCCGCGGCGTACTCTTCCCCCGCGGCGTACCCTTTCCCCGCGGCGTACCCTTTCCCCGCGGCGTACCTTTCCCCCGCGTGTTCGGCTGGCTCTTCTTGCTTTTGCCTTTATCGCTCATTGCTGCTTGTCATCTCCGCTTGCCGTCTCATCTTCCTCAGCATCTTCATCGTCTTCAGTTTCCTCATCATCCTCAGTTTCCTCGTCATCCTCGTCGGCCTCGTCATCCTCGTCGGCCTCGTCATCCTCGTCGGCCTCGTCATCCTCGTCGGAATCGTCATCCTCGTCGGAATCGGTGTCCTCCGCGGTCTCGGTGTCCTCCGCGGTCTCGGCGTCCTCAGCGGTCTCGGTGTCCTCAGCGGTCTCGGTGTCCTCGTCGGACTCGGTGTCCTCGTCGGACTCGGTGGTTTCAGCGGTCTCGGCGGTCTCAGCGGTCTCGGCGGTCTCAGCGGCTTCGTCGGCGGCTAAGGCCGGGATGGGCATCGCCTCGCCATTGGCGTCGATGAAGGATGTCTGACCCTTTGCGATAACGTCGAACTCTTCGGGCATATCGAACACGCTCTTCCCCTCGAAATCAATGCGCGATATTGCATCGCTGGCGTCGATTTCCTCTATAGGCGGATTAAGTTCGTCCTCTGTTTCCTTCATGAGTTCTTCGATTTCGCGGGGTTTCGGTAAATCCTGCAGACTGTGCAGGCCGAAGTGCTTGAGGAACTGCGCCGTGGTGCCGTACAACAGCGGGCGACCGACGGAATCCTCGCGGCCCACGATGGCAATAAGACCCTTTTCGAGGAGCGATTTCAGGACGTGGTCGGCATTTACCCCGCGAATAGCCTCGATCGAGGGCTTGCTGATCGGCTGCTTGTACGCGATGATTGCCAGCGATTCCAGCGCACTCTGCGATAGACGCCGCTTGCTGCGGTCGCTGTAGAGCTTACCGATAAACACGCCGAATTCCGTCGTCGTCTGGAACGCAAAACCGCCCGCCACCTCTACGATCTGCCAGGGCTTGCCGAACTCACGGTACTCCAGGTTCAGTTCGTTCACCCACTTCCGCACCATTGTAATCGTGATGCGCTTTTTCTTCCGCCCCCGGGTCGGTTCTTCTTCCTCCTCCTCGTCCTCGGGCTGGTCGTCGCCGAGAATGGACTTGATCTCACGGAACGGCAGCGGTTCATCTGCGGCGAAAATCAGCGCTTCTACAATCCCTCTGCGGTAATCCTCCTCGGTTTCCTCCTCATCGTCCGAATCAGCATCCTCGGCGTTCTCGGCGCTTTCGGCGCTCTCGGCGCTTTCCGCGTTCTCGGCGCTCTCGGCGCTTTCGGCGCTTTCCGCGTTCTCGGCGCTCTCGGCGCTTTCGGCGCTTTCCGCGTTCTCGGCGCTCTCGGCGCTTTCGGCGCTCTCGGCGCTCTCGGCGCTTTCGGCGCTTTCGGCGCTCTCCTCGGATGTTGCGGTTTCTACGGTTTCCTCGGACTGGGTGGAATCCTGCTCTTCCAGGTCTGTTCTATTCTGTTCGTCTGTCATGCAGCTTGATGAATGAGAATGTCGTTGAAATCTCCCTGCATTTCGATCCGCACACGTTGCGAACGGATGAGTTCCAGCAGGGCAATAAATGTGACAACTACCTGGATCCGCTCTTCAGCTTCGGTCAGGATTTCCAGGAAATTGTATTGTTTTCGCGAACCGAAGCGTTCCATGATCCTCGCGCCTTGCCCCTCAATCGTGTAGGGGATGCGCCGAACCTCGTGGTAGACCTTCTTCGGAATATTCGTCAAGGCCTTTTGGAACGCCTTGATCAGATGATAGATCGTGACGTCGTGCAGCACGTTCTCTTCTTCCTGCGGATCGCGCTTGCGGATATCGTGCTTGAACAGCTCGCGGTAATACCGCTGACGCTGCTCCAGCTCCATACCCTGAAGTTCCGATGCAGTCTCTTTGAACCGCTTGTACTCCAGCAGGCGTTTGGTCAGCTCCGCCCGCGGATCGAGTTCATCCTCCAGCCCTTCCTCCAACGGCTGCTTTGGGAGCAGCATCCGGGCTTTGATTTGCATCAGCATTGTTGCCATGACAAGGAACTCGCCGGCGAGTTCGAGGTCAAGCATCTGCATCAGATGGATGTAATTGAGAAACTCCTTCGTGATGTACGCGATGGGGATATCGTAGATATCCAGCTCATCGCGCCGGATGAAGAATAAGAGAAGATCGAGCGGACCCTCAAAGTTTGGGACTTTTACGTTAAATGGCTTCATCGTGTCGGGCTCATCCCATCTTCATGGCTTCGCGTACCATTCCCATCGTCTCGCCTGCGGCCTTGCGGGCTTGTTCCTCTCCCTGGTGCAGAATATCTACAACGCGGCTGACGTCCTGTTCGTATTCGGCGCGGCGCTCGATATGCGGTGCCAGGGTGGTATCGATAGCGGCGCTGCATTTCTTCTTGCAGTCGACGCAGCCCAGATCGCCGGACTCGCAGCCCGTCCTGATCTCATCCAGCTCGTTCGGGTTAAATTTCTTGTGATACGTGAACACGAGACAGACGTCGGGCCTGCCGGGGTCGTTTTTGCGAACCTTCTGCGGATCGGTGACGGCCTTCCGAAGCTTGCCCCAGACCTCATCCGGTCCGTCGCTGAGCAGCACAGTATTTCCCATGGACTTGCTCATTTTCTTATCGATCCCATCGAGCCCGGGAAGACGGGCGAAGGACGTGAGCTTCGGTTCCGGAACGGGGAATACCTCGCCCCAAGTGTTGTTGAAGCTTCGCGATATCTCGCGCGATATTTCCACATGCGATAGCTGATCTTCGCCGACGGGCACCAGATTTGCGCGGTACATGAGGATATCTGCCGCCTGGAGGACCGGGTAGCCCAGATGACCGTAGGTGATGTTTTCGATGTTCAGATCCCGGACCTGGTCCTTGATGGACGGATTCCGTTCGAGCCTGTTCTTGGTGATAAGCATCGAAAGGATGAGGTGCAGTTCGGTGTGTTCCTTCACCTGCGACTGGCGGAAGATCGGGCTTTTCTCCGGGTCGATTCCCGCGGCCAGCCAATCCATGACCATCTCGATCGTATTCTCGTACACGTCTGCCGTATCGAGACTGGTAGTCAGCGTATGGTAGTCGGCCACAAAATGGTAGCTGTCGTAGTCATCCTGCAGGGTGACCCAGTTTTCGAGTGCGCCCGTCAGATGTCCCAGATGGAGCTTGCCCGTCGGCCGCATTCCGCTGAGGATCCGTTTTTTTGTCGCTATTTCCGCCATCAGTTCCGGTATCAATTGCTATGAAACATCCTGATAAAATAGGAAAGCTGGCGCCCAAGACAAAAGACGCGCCAGAGTGGAATTAGGTGTAATCCGGTTGGAATTAACGCATGAAGAGGTACGGCCGCCACGTGGATTGGACGCCGTTCATGGCATGGACGATAAAGGATATATGCGACGGTCTGCGCGGTATCGATAGGAGCTTCATTCCCGCCTGTTCGGGCGTCCGGTTTCCCTTCCGATTATTACAACGGATGCATGCTGCAACAAGGTTTTCCCACGTATCCGGGCCGCCCTGGCATTTGGGCTTCACGTGATCGACGGTGATCGGCGCCCTCGTCGTACTGCAATACTGGCACCGGTGCCCATCGCGGCGGAGAATGTTCTTTCGGGAGAGAATGATTTCCTTGAATGGTATCCGCTTGTAGCGGTTCAACCGTACAATGCTGGGGAAAGGGAAGGCCTGGCTGACAGAACGAAGCTGGCGGCCGTTGCTTGCCTCAACAACTTCAGCCTTGTTGAGGTAGACGAGAATAAATGCTTTTTGGACACTGGTAATGCTGATCGGTTCGTAACTCTGATTGAGTACGAGGACGCGACCGCTTACTGCAGGTGGTTTGTTCGTTTCCGCAAATTCGAAGGCACAGCTCCTTTTGCCTCTATTTTACCGTATGATTGTAAAAATAGCTCCAAATACCATATAAATCAACGAACGACGGTCATTAAGCGTGTTTGCACCTCTTCGCCTGCCTGAAGCCGGATGAAGTACTGACCTGTGGGCAAGTCCGAGACGTCGAACGTATCGAAATACTGACCGAACGCATGCGTCCCTTCGGCAATTGTGGCGACCCGGCGCCCAAGCGTATTGAACACGGCCAGATCGATCTCGGCAGCCTCCGGCAGCACATAGTGGATTTCTGTGGCCGTACTTGCGGGATTCGGGTAATTCTGATCGAGCGTAAACACCGCTATCTGCTGCGGCATGTCCCTGAATCCAACAGGCTGGGCAGTGGCTGTGAACACGCCGTTTCCATGCGTTGCGACTGCAACGAAGTCGTCGGCGTCCCTCGTCTTGACCATACTCACGACGGCATTGCCGATTGTGAACGGACCTTCGCGCATCCACACGGTTTCCTGGCCGTTGAGCTGTGTGGTGGAATACAGTCCGGTACTCGTGCCGACAAACCATATCGTCTGTCCGTTCACGTTCACCATGTCCGCCCAGCGGCAGGAAGGCCCTGCGCCGCGGCCGTCGGGTTGTTCCTCAAGGTTCCCGCTCACATCCATCCATGTCGCGCCGCCGTCGGAGGTGTAGAACAGGCTTGGGATATCGTAGTTGGAGAACACCGCCATAATGTTTTGGGAGCTCTCCGGATCGAGTGCAATACAGGCAATGCGACCGCGGAACGGGAAGTTGCTTCCGCTGATATCCACGGGATTCGCCGTGCTCGTCGATCCGTTTTCCAGCTTGTACAGCTTGTTCCGGCTCGTGCCGAAGTACAAGACATCCGCAGGCGTCTTCGATACGGCAACCGAGCTTATCAGGCTTGCGCCGCCCTGGTTGGTGTTATCCATCGGCTGCCAGAATCCGCCCGACTGATCGAACGAAAGTCCATTATTGCGGTAGAGCTTCCGGTACGCGATGATGTACATATTCTCATCGCTGTTAGGGTCCAACGCAATCGGGGCGATGAAGGGGAATTCGTACCGGTCGACGTTATTGACGCTGATACGTTCGATATCGTCCACGCGGTATCTGTCGTCGACGAGGCTGCGGTAGACACGGCCGAACTGCGATGTCACGTAGTAGTATTCATCCGTCGAATTCGGGATTGCGCAGTAGCCGCCGTCGCCGCCCGCAAGCCATTCCCAATCGGTTCCCGGTTCCGGCGATATATATGTGCTGTTATCCTGCATACCGCCGATGATTCTGTAGTCCCCGGCGTTCTGCTCGTTAATATCGATCGCGTAGAACTGTGTCGTCTGGAATCCATTGTTTAGCGATTGCCATGATACGTTCGTGGAGGTCGGCACGGTTGTTTTGTGAACCCCGCCGTCGCTGCCTGTGAACATCACGTTCGGATTCGAGGGCGAGAACAGGATCTCGTGGATATCCGGGTGGTGGTTCGGATAGGCGAGATCCTGCCACTGAAGAATATTCGGGCTGTTCGGCACATAGTCGCGATTGTAGCCGCCGATCCATGCAGCCCCTGCCTGTGAAGCGAAGCCGTTGTTCGAGCGGTAGATATTCGTTCCGCCGATAAACACCATATCGGGATCGTCGGGCTTTACGCGTACGATAAGATCGTAGGAACCCTGAGAGCTGAACGTGCCCAGATTCTGCAGGCGCGGGAGATTGTTCGAACGGTTTTCCCACGTGCCGCCGTCTCCCGATCCATCGCCCGAGAGATACGTGTATTTATAGAAGCTGTGCCATTCGGTATTGCCCTGCGGGTCCACGGATTCGAAGCCGACGCCGGGCGTTTCGGCGAGGAAGTACAGTATGTTTTCGTCGGAATCGGCAATATCGAGGACGATGCGATTGTAGTCGTCAGGGAAATCATCGGGTGTAATATCCGTCCAAGCAATCCCGTCGGTGGAGCGGTAGATACCGTGGATGATTGCATCTCCGTTCCCGCCGCCGCCGGTGGATGCGTTAACCGATAGCGTGCTGAGCGTGGCGTAGATCACGCCGGTGGGCGAGATCGCAATATCGGTTGCAGCGGAAAGCCGCGACCCCTCGCCCAGTACGATGTTCCATGTCTCTCCGCCGTCCGTCGAACGGTGAATCCCGCCTATCGTGGCAGCGTAGACGATATCCTGATCCATCGTCGTGTGATCCACCGCAATTCGCCAGACGTACTTGAACATATCGAACTCTATCGGGCTCGTTAGCACGGTGGACTGAAGCTGCGACCAGGTGACGCCGTTATCGGTCGATTTGAAAATACCTTCTCCGAAGTAGGTATCACCACCGAGCGAAGTACTATTGCCGAAGAATTCGCCGGTGCCGTAGTACCAGTTCTGCGTCTTGCCGCTGCGCACATCCTGCGCGAGACAGGAGACGCTTTGTGTCTGATCGAGAGGGGAGGTCCGCACCCAGGAAGTTCCACCGTCAACCGAACGCCACATCCCGCCGGATACGCCGCCTGCAATGATGTTGTTCTCGTTCGCCACGTCAATCCCCAACGCGCGGCATCTGCCGCCGATATTGCGGGGACCGCGGTAAACCCAGTTCTGCGCGGCGATCTCGTTCGTGCCCGCGTTCTTCAGAAGATAGCCATGATCCTTTATTGGAATGCTCTTGCTGAACTCCAGTTCGCGGGCGCGGATATTTTCGGGGATCTTGCCGGTGTACGGACTGGCTGTCACCTCAATTTCATGCAGCAATCGTCCGGATGGATTATCGGCTGGTCGCGCCTCCTGTGCATACGATTGCGTGGTGAAGGCGAGTGCCAGAATCAGGAACGAAGAAAGTGCTTTCAATATCGATTTCATGCTAAAATCCATTACTTTTAGTCGCATTGTTCTTATTGTAGGCAATGTAGAAAAATCCTGCATCTCTTGCATTCTCACCGCTGTGAGAACCAATTGCACATCTCTGCGTCAAAAGAAGCAGCGTCCTGCAGGGGCAAATATCCATCAATCATAAGACAGCCGGGCTGGATGAATAGAAACATCCTCGCATTCCCGGTACGCTATTCGTGTTTCGATTTACCACTTTCGTTTTGCTGTTTTTCGTCACACTCGCACTGGTCCGGCCCGCAACGTCGCAGGACCTGCCGGGTAAAGCAGGGATACTTTCTGCTTACAGAATTCAAGCCTCGATAACGCTCGACGGAATATTATCCGAGCCGCAGTGGCAGGAGGCTAAGCGGATACCCGGCCTTACCCAGCACGAACCCCTGAGCGGAATTCCCGGTCAGGAACGAACAGAGATCGCCGTGCTGTACGACGACGATAATCTGTACATCGGCTTTTGGGGATACGATTCGAACCCCGATGAAATCGTCGCAAAGAAGCTGTGGCGCGATTTCGGGTGGGGCGATGAGGACAACTTTCAGATTATCATCGATCCGTATGACGACGACAGGAACGGCTACCTGTTTGCCGTAAACGCAAACGGAGCTATCGCCGACGCCCTTGTGGCGGATAACGGCTTCAAGTACAATGCGGATTGGGACGGCGTCTGGGAGTGCGCAGCACGCATTACGGACGAAGGCTGGTTTGCCGAGATCGTTATTCCGCTATCCAATATGCGGTTCCATGAAGGCGAAGAAACGCAGTGGGGAATTAACTTCGAGCGGGAAGTCATGCGCACACAGGAAACCATGCGCTGGACCGGCTGGGAATCGGACCGGGATTTTAACCAAGTAAGTGAAGCCGGCACACTCGCGGGACTGCGGCGGCTGCACAGTCCGAACCTCGTCGATATCAGGCCCTATGGGGTTGGAGGCATGCGCGAGCAGCGCAATACCGATGTGGAGACAGTCTTCGACGCCGGTCTGGACGTCGATTACCGGGTTACGCCTACAACGAGGCTGAGCCTGACGGTGAATCCTGATTTCGCACAGGTGGAATCCGACCGCCTGCAGATCAACCTCACCCGGTTTTCCATCTTCTACCCGGAGAAGCGAAAGTTCTTTCTCGAAGGCAAGGAGTTTTTCGATTTCCAGATGGGATTCGATACACGCCCATTTTACAGCCGCAGGATCGGGCTGGATGAAGATGGGAACGAGATTCCGATCATCGGCGGCCTCCGGATGCTGCAGAAGGACGGGAGTTCATCCCTCGGCGCCCTCGTCATGCAAACAGCCGAGCACGGCGAATCGGCCACGGCCAATTACGCAGCAGCGCGCTATAAGCACGATATTCTGGAGCAGTCGCATATCGGATTCCTCGGGGTGAACAAGATCCAGGACGGCGAGGTGAACACCGTGTATGCGGGCGACTTCCGGTACTCGACGTCGAGTTTCATGGGGGACAAGAACCTGAGCGGCGGGGTAATCCTCGCGCAGAGCCTTACCTCCGACCGTGCGGAAAAGCACGGCGGCGCGCAGCGCGTCTACATCGCCTACCCGAACGATTTCCTCGATGCGTACGCCGTTGCCTCACGCGTCGATGACCGGTTCAACCCGGAGGTGGGCTACCTGAAGCGGCGCTCCTTCCGCACCTACTACACGCGCTGGGATTTCGAGCCGAGGCCGTCCTTCCTGCCCTTCATCCGCAAGTTCCAGTTCCGGCCCCTCGAGCTCGACTACTACGAAAGCGACGAGACAGGCGAGCTGGAGAACCTGAACTACACCTTCCGCCCGCTGGCGATACAATTCCAATCAGGGGACGAGATTAAGTTCGATGTCGTGCGGCTGGCGGAGCGCATTCCCCGGCGGTTCAACATCTTCGGCGACGTCTACCTCGAGCCTGATACCTATTGGTACACGCAGTACTGGGTGCAGGGCGGGACGAGCGCAAGCCGGCCGCTCTCGATGTCGGGGTGGTTTGCGACGGGGGAGTTCTACAACGGCAATCGTACGTTCTGGGGCGGCGGCACATCCTGGAAGCTCAGCAAACACCTGATCCTCATCGGCGAGTACAGCCGCAGCGATATAGAGCTCCCCAACGGCGCGTTCTCCACAGAGGAGGTCGCCGGGCGGGTGAACTTCGCCACGAGCTCGAAGCTGTTCGGGTCGGTCTTCGCGCAGTATAACAACGAGCACGAGAGCATCCTGCTGAACTTCCGCATCAACTGGATACCCAAGCCCGGCGCGGACGTCTACCTCGTCGTCAACCAGGCCTGGGCAAAGGAGGACTCGGAGTTCCTCCTCACCGATACCACCATCCTCTCGAAGGTCGTCTGGCGCTTCGAGATGTAGGGCCGGCTACGACGGTATCCTCGGAGATACATTAAGCTCGGGCGGCGGCGCCGGGACGTCCCTCTGCGCCGAGTTCGGCTTGCAGGTGAACGGCCTCTGTCCGCCCACAAGGCCCGCGATCTTGTTCAGCGATGTGGTATGCGTGCCCATAGTCGCTTTCCTCGTGAGATCCAGCACGTCATATTTATCCGCCACGCCGATAGTGCCGTTCGAGCAGAGCGTGGTGTATGTCTGCCCGCCCAGCTCTCCCGCCGGTACGTTATACCCGCGCTCGTACTCAATGAGGAACCTTTCCAGCGCCGACATCGTGCTTCTGTACCGCACCCATTTGTGGTTATCCCACGAGACGATCTCCTTCGTGCCGGCCGGGGCGGTGGTGTATCGCTTGACGAGCGTCTTCCCGGCGTACTTCCCGCGTTCTGTCAGCGCTTTGATGACGCTATCGGGCATGTTCAGGTTCATGCCGCCCTCCTTATCGGAATGCTGTATATGCACGATCCTATCCCGGTAGCCCGGCGTCTGCGCCTGGAGGTTATCGGTCCAGTTCTGCATCGTCTTCAGGAGCGCCGAGGCGAACCCCATGAACGAGCCAAACCTGCTCCACGTCGCATACATGCCTTCGGTGTTCGTGGAGGCCATGTGGATGTTCTCGGACTCTTTTTCCTGCTGCGGGCGGTCGGGATGAAATTTCCTGAGGTTGATCGCGAACGTCGGTCGCGACGGCAGCGCGGAGTCAAAGAAATGCAGCGGCAGGTTGCTCGTCAATCCGCCGTCGGAGAACCACACGCGATCGGGGACGCTTCGATCTTCTTCCTTCGCCCGGGTATGATCCTTCAGGTAAAGCGGAATCGCGCTCAACAAGACTGGGAAGCTCAAGCTCATCCGCGTGGCCACGATAACAGGAAGCTGGTTTTTCGGCGGCAGTTGATGCAGACCGTGCACCGTGCCGGGACTGTGCGCGATCAGATGGTCCACAATGTGCTCCGGGAACAGCTCGTCGAAATCGGATTTCTTGAAATACACCTCGGGACTCTCGAACGGCAGGACGAACGGTTGGTGCAGCGTCAGACACGACGTCATCATCTTGAGCTCGATGCCTTTGACGTCATCCAGCTCGTCGGCGGACCTACCTTGCTGGCTTTTGGGCATTGCGCGCTCCAGATCGCCGAAGGTAAGCGGCGTGCCTTCCCCGGGCCTGCCGGCGATTTCGTTAATCTTCTTCGATAGCCAGACCGTCAGCGGCTCGTGAATTACCCGGCCGTATCCAGGCATTCCGGTGCACATACCGTAGAAGTTCTGCGGGAGCGTCGTCACGGCAGTGAGTGCGAGTTCGATAACACCGCCCGCAACCCCGCCGCCAAACATCAGCGCAAGCCCGACGATAATGCCCAGAATTTGGCTGAACCCATCCCCCGTGAAATAGAAGAGCACCGCCAGCGCAAGACCCAGCGACGCGCCTATCAGCATGAACATCGGGTTGAGTGCGATGGCAGCGAGTGCCCGTCTTACTTTTGCGAACGGTCCGCCTGTATCGATAAAAGCGAACAACGCCATGAACGCGCTCTTGAGTTCTGTTTGCGGTTGGAACAAACTCTCGAGCACTGTCTTTTTTCCTTTCGGACCGCATGGAGAAGAGAGCTGCGCACCGAGCTCGTTCAATTCGCTAAACCCTTCAGTGTCGCCGGTGGTGTTTTTCCGGTACTGCGCCGCGGCGGTGAGTGCAGCCGCGATTGCCCCGGCAGATGCGCCTCCAATCGAGCGTATATCAAAGCTATCGGCGAGTTCGCAGACGGCAGGCGGATAGACAACGCCGCTCGTGATACCGCCCTTCATGATAATATCGCATTCGGTAGGCGGATCGTTTGTTGCAGAACGATCCAATAATGATGGTTCCATGATCTGCTCCTTCCCTTGCAGGTAGATCAAATTGATAAAACTGGGGTGGCGTAGAACGGAATATAGCAACTTGTGCACTCGATCCCGCATTCCACCCCGCCTTCCTGTCGCACAAACTCTGCCGCAACGGGCTCAGGACAGGCGCCGGGCTTTTTGGTTCTTCATACCCCCTTGAATGAGTCCGCGCCCAAGCGGACGAATGGGCAAGGGGGTCGACTCGTTGCCATAAAATGGCGCAACGAGTCGGG
>PABJ01000171.1 GCA_002699105.1 Ectothiorhodospiraceae bacterium
AAGGAATTCAAGGCCGTGCAGATGGGCGGACCGTCAGGCGGCTGTATCCCTGCATCGATGAGCGATCTCGAGATTGACTTCCAGAAGATCAACAAAACCGGCGCCATCATGGGCTCCGGCGGTCTCGTCGTCATGGACGAGACGACCTGCATGGTCGAGATGGCGAAGTTCTTCCTCGAGTTTACGCAAGACGAAAGCTGCGGAAAATGTACGTTCTGCCGTATCGGCACGAAGCGCATGCTCGAAATCCTTGAGCGCATTACGGACGGTGAAGGTAGAGAAGGCGATATCGAAACACTCGAAGATCTCGCCTACAAGATCAAAGAGAATTCCATTTGCGGTCTCGGTCAGTCGGCGCCGAACCCGGTGCTCACGACGATAAAGTATTTCCGCGAGGAATACGAAGCGCACATCAACGATAAGAAGTGCCCGGCGCACAGCTGCCCGGCGCTGCTTACGTACACCATCGACGAGAATACTTGCGAAGGCTGTATGATATGCGCACGCAACTGCCCGACCGACGCCATCAAGGGCGAAAAGAAAATGGTCCACTACATCGAAGACGGCTTGTGCATCAAATGCGGCAAGTGTTTCGACGTCTGTAATTTCGACGCAGTGATAAAGAATTAACCGGAGCACCGTAATGGATAACCTCACAGTAACGATAAACGGAAAAGAAATCGCTGCCGCACCCGATCAGACGATATTGGATGTGGTCCGGCAGCACCAGATAGACGAAATCCCGACGCTCTGTCACGATCCCAAGCTCCCGCCGAATGGCTCCTGCTATATGTGCGTGGTGCAGGTGGAAGGCATGAACAAGCTTATCCCCTCCTGCTCCTCGCCCGTGGCGAATGGCATGGTGATCGAGACAGACAACGAGAAGATCCGCAGCGCGCGTAAAACCGCGTTGGAGCTTCTCCTATCCAACCACTACGCCGATTGTGTCGGCCCATGTAAGCAGGGCTGCCCTGCCGGCGTGGATGTGCAAGGCTACATTGCGTTGATAGCAGCCGGGAAGTTCCGCGAGGCGATCCGCCTCATCAAGGAAACCAATCCCCTGCCGCTCGTCTGCGGACGCATCTGCGTGCGCGACTGCGAGATCGGCTGCCGGCGTACACACGTAGACGAAGCAGTCGGCGTGGATTACTTGAAGCGCTATGCGACAGACGTCGATCTTGACGATCCCTGGACGCCCGACCTCCCGGCGAAGAACGGCAAGAAGGTTGCCATCGTCGGCGGCGGTCCATCCGGACTGACGACGGCGTACTACCTGCTTCGCCGCGGGTACGATATAACCATGTACGAATCCGGTCCCAAGCTCGGCGGTATGCTGCGCTATGGAATTCCCGAGTACCGCCTTCCGAAGGAAAAGCTCGATAAGGAAATCTCCTGGATCACGGACATGGGCGTGGATGTGCATCTCAACACGGCGATCGGCAAGGATATCCCGCTCGAGAAGCTGAATGAAGACTTCGATGCAGTGTTCCTGGCGGTCGGCGCGCAGAAGGCAAAGTCCATGCGCGTTCCCGATGAGGACACAACACCAGAGGTGCTGGGCGGCGTGGATTTCCTTCGCCAGGTCGATGAGCACAAATCCGGCCTCGTCAGCGGCAAGGTCATTGTTGTCGGCGGCGGTAACACCGCAATGGATGCAGCACGGACCTCGCGCCGCATGGGCGCCGACGTCACACTGGTCTACCGACGTACACGCAAGGAAATGCCGGCCCACGATCTCGAGATCGAAGCAGCGGAGCATGAGGGAATCGAGATGATCTTCCTCTCGGCGCCAGTCGCGATCAACAAAGAAGACGGCAAACTGAAATCCCTGCGCTGCAACCGCATGGAGCTGGGCGAACCCGACGAAAGCGGACGCAGGCGCCCCGTCGTCGTGGAAGGCTCTGAATACGACATCGAATGCGACTACATCATCTCCGCCATTGGGCAGGATACAGACCTCGGTGGACTCAAAGATCTGGATGCGCTTCAGGTCACCAAATGGAATACCATTACGGTGAACGAAGAGACCATGCAGAGCTCGATACCGACCATCTTCGCCGGCGGCGACGTGGTGACAGGTCCTTCGGTTGTGGTGGAAGCAATCAAGCAAGGCAAGATTGCCGCAGAGTCAATCGACGAGTGGATTACGACCGGCACAGTAACTGCACGCCGGAAGGAATTCATCAGCCGCAAAGAGGCTTTCGGCGAAGTGGTCGACGAAGAGTTCGCAGAAGTCCCGAAAGACGAACGCGAGAAGATGCCGGAGCTCCCTGCCGATCAGCGCATCTACACATTCGATGAAGTCGAACTCGGCTTTTCAGCGAATCAGGTAGAACACGAAGCCGACCGCTGTCTGGAATGCGGCTGCACGGAATTCTTCGATTGCGACCTGCAAAAGTACGCAACCGAATACAAGGCCGATGTATCGAACATGATCGGCGAAGTACGCAAGTACAAAGTCGATAAGCGCCACCCGTTCATCGCATTGGATCCGAACAAGTGTATCTCCTGCGGCAAGTGCGTGCGCACCTGCTCGCAAGTGCTCGATGTTCCCGCCCTCGGATTTGTGCATCGCGGCTTCAAATCCGTCGTCAAACCGGCGATGGAAAAAGCGCTGCTCGATACGAACTGCATCGCGTGCGGCAACTGTATTTCTGTCTGCCCGACAGGCGCGATTACAGAACGGCTCCCCTTCCCGAAACCGGGTCCGTGGAAATTCGAGACTGTGGAATCGGTATGCACATTCTGCTCGCTCGGCTGCCAGGTCACCTACAAAGTGTTCGACGACGGCATGTTCACCGTGATGAACGGTCCGGACGAAAGCCACAATCAAGGCTACCTCTGCTCGAAAGGGAAGTTCGGCTACCACTTCATGCACGATGCCGAGCGTCTCACATCGCCGAAACTGAAACTGGGCGAAGTCTACGAAGACATCTCCTGGCGTGAAGCGATCGATACCTCGGTCAAGAAGCTGCAGAATGTCGTCAAAGAACACGGTCCGGATTCGGTCGCAGTGTTCGGCTCCCCGCGCATGACGAACGAGGAACTCTATCTCCTCCAGAAGCTTGCCCGTGCCGGCGTGAAAACGAATAACATCGCAAGCTTCACAAACTTCATCAATGGCGTCGAACTCGATGCCCTCACCGGCGTGCTCGGACATACGACCTCGACAATGACGCTCGATGAACTTGACGATTCGAACGTCATCGTTCTTGTCAATGCCGATCCGTTCGAGGATAATCTCATCGCCGCTTTGCGCATCAAGAATGCACGTAAGAACGGTGCGAAGCTTGTCGTCATCAGTTCGTTCGAAACCGAGACGAGCAAATCTGCGGACCTATGGATCGATCCTAAACGCGGTACGACGGCCGTGCTTCTCAACGCCATCGCCAACAGCCTTCCGGTGAAGGAAAGCTTCATCGATCAGCACACGACGGGGCTGGATGACTTCCGGAAATCTGTTCAGGGCCTCGATCTCGAAACCGCTGCTGATATCTCCGGAGTGGACATGCAAACCCTGCAGTCGTTCCACAGGCTCCTGGCCGATATGAACAGCAACGTATCGTTTGTGTACAACATCGATTCGCTCTGGGAAAAATCCAGCGGCGATGCGCAGGCAATTGCGAACGTCCAGCTCATGACCGGCAGGATCGGCACACCCGGGAATGGCATCGTCATTCTCCGCGACTTCTCGAATTCGCAGGGATTGCTCGATATGGGCGTCGCGCAGGATACGCTGCCCGGCGGCGTAAGCTACGCAGACGATGCGGCTATCGACCGGCTTGCCCAAATGTGGAACACCGACCTGAAAGGAATCTTCCATCCGAATGACTTGAATGAGGCGTTCGAAAAAGATACTATTAAGGCGGTAGTAATTTTCGGTGAAGATCCGCTGCATGCGCCAGCGAATATGAAGCTGCTCTCGGGGATGGATTTCATTCTCGTCGCCGACTACTTCATGACGCAAACCGCACAGGAAGCACATATCGTACTGCCGCTCTCGACTCCGGTTGAGACGGAAGGCACGTACACTTCCTGCGACCGCCGCGTTCAAAAGAGCGTGAAACTGGACGAGCCAAGATCCGGCAAGGAGACCTGGCAGGTGCTCGTTGAAATGCTCAAAGCATTCGGCGTCGATCAGCAAACGGAATCCGTACTTGCGGTCACCAACGAGATCGCAGACGCGAACGAATACTATAGAGGTGTGGCACCCGGAACGTTCTGGGGCAACGGCTTCATGAAGGGGCCGTTCAGCACGGTAGACGGCAAGGCGCACTTCCAGCCGTTCGCGCTCGAAATCTCGCCCTTCAACCGGATGAAGCAGGATTTCGTTGCGACTCAAAACTACTACCAGGAACGAATCATGAGGAAACTGACGGTGTAACCAAGGAGCAAACGCATGGCGGATATCACTCGCAATCAGGATTCGGAGAAATTCCGCAAGATCGAACACGAGCTGCAGGAGCGGCTCAAAGAACTTGAATGCCTCTACAGCATCAGTTCAGAGATCGAAGCGGGCAAAGACCTGCCCGAAATATTCGCCAACTCCACCGAGCATCTGCTCGTTGCGTTTCAATATCCTGAGGTGACCGTTGCCGGCATCCAGTTCGACGGAACATGGTATACGTCGTCGAACTACGAAGAATCGGCAATCCAAAATCACCTGTCATCAAACCTCATTGTCGAAGGAAAAACCAGGGGCGTCGTGAAGGTGGGCTACACCAGCGGCGCCCCTTTTATTGATTTTGAACGCAAGCTCATCCACGAGATCGGGCTCATGCTTTCGAACGCCATCGAGCAGCATGAACTCGAGCTCGCACTCCAGAATCAGATCAACAACCTCGAACAGCACGTCTCGGACAAAACCGCAGAGGTGGAGAAGTCCCGCAAACGGTATCTGGACCTGTTCGAGTACGCACCCGACGGTATCGTCATCGCCCGTAAGAACGGCGATATCCTCCGGGCCAACCGCACGTTCTACCGCATGCTGCACTACCCCGAGGACGGTTCGGTACAGCTCAACTTTGTAAAGGACAACCTCTACGAAAATATCCCGGAGGTGCGTCCGCACGTCTTCAAGAAACTGGAAGAAGAGGGAGTTGTCGAAGGGTTCGAGATGACGCTCCTCGACCGCGAAGGGAATCCCGTGCCTGTTATCGGATCATTCATCTATGTGGATTTCGACGGGGAGCGGTGTATCGAGGAGATCTACAAGGATATCCGCATCCGGAAGGAAATGGAGCGGAAGCTCATCATGCAGAATGAGAACCTCGAGCAGATGGTCCATGAACGGACGAAGGATCTGGAAGACCAGACACAACTCCTCGTCAAGAAAAATGAGGAGCTGCTGGAGACCACCGAAAAGCTGGAAGAAAGCCGCTCCAATCTGCACACCCTTTTCCACGCCATCACGGATACGGTGGTGATGATCGACACGGATTTCAACATCCTGATGTCGAACAAAAAGCTCAACGGGAAAGCGAAATGCTACGAGCACATCTTCGAGATGAAAGAGCCCTGCGAAAACTGTCCCGGCAGGCTCGTGTTCAAGGAAGGCCGCCCGATTACGCAGGAAAAGAAGTTCGGCGACGACTACTACCTGCTGCAAGCCTACCCCATTCTCGACAGCAACAAAGAGGTCACCGGCGCGATTGAAATATCGCGGAAGATCACTCGCGAGAAGAACGTCGAGTATCAATTGCTGCAGACCGATAAGCTTGCATCGCTTGGGCAGCTTGTCTCGGGTGTAGCGCATGAGATCAACAATCCGAACACGTTCATCCGCGGCAACATCGGCATCATTCAGGAAGCCATGAACGACATCTTCCCGCTCCTTGAGGAGAAAGCGAAGGAGCAGCCGGATTTACGAATTGCTCGTCTGAAATTCGATGTATTCAAGGAGAATATCCCTATTTTGATACAGGACATGGTGCAGGGCGCGAACCGCATCAAGGGCATCGTCGAAGGCTTGCGGAAGTTCGCCAAACGCGACGATGGTTTGCTCGAAGATACGGTCGATCTCAACGCCGTCCTCGAAACTTGCCTGCGCCTCGTGAACAACCAAATCAAGCGCACAGCATCGGTATCTGTCGATTTCGATCAACGGCTGCCGGCGTTCAAAGGCAACTGCCAGAAGCTCGAACAAGTCTTCGTGAATATCCTTATCAATGCATCCCAGGCGATCGATAAAAAGCCCGGCGAGATTACCGTGACGACACGATTTGACCGTGCGGCCAACGAAGTCGTCGCCTCCATCGCCGATACCGGACACGGTATGGACGAGAAAACGAAGAAGCAGATCTTCGATCCGTTCTTCACGACGAAGCGCAACAAAGGCGGAACCGGACTCGGCGTCTCGATCGCCTACGGAATCGTCAAAGAGCATCAGGGCAGGATTTCGATCGACAGCGCGCCCGGCGAAGGCACAACGTTCTCCATACATATTCCTGTGTCGAAAAAAGAAGCCTGATGAAAAAGATTCTCGTCGTCGATGACGATCAAGCCGTCCTCAATTACCTTAATATCTTCCTCCTGCAGACCGAAGAGTTCGAGATCACGACGCTGAGCGAAAGCCCGAAAGCGTTCGACGAACTCCAGACCGAAACCTACGATGTCCTCCTGCTGGATATGGATATGCCCCAGGTCACGGGCATCGAGATCCTTTCGTGGATTAATGAGCAGAAGCTTGATGTCACGACCATTGTGTTGACCGGCGTGGAGGATATCGAACTTGCGGTCTCCGCTATGAAGCTGGGCGCGCAGGACTACCTCACCAAACCGGTCGATAATGATCACCTGCTTGACGTCATCTCACACGCAGTCGAGAAGCGAACCGTAACTACACTGCCCTCGTCGCAGGAGCGTTCGGAATCGCTTGATACGCTCGTATTCCGCGATGCCTTTTCCGGCATCGTGACACAGAATGCAGACATGATAAAACTGTTCCATGTCGTTGAGAAGATGGCACAGACCGATAACAGCATCCTGATTTGGGGAGAGAGCGGTACGGGGAAGGAACTCATCGCGCGGGCCATTCACAACATCAGCAAGCGGAACGTAAAAAATTTTGTCGCTGTGAACGCCGGAAGCTTCGCGAACGAATTCTTCGCATCAGAGTTTTTTGGTCATGATAAAGGTGCCTTCACCGGCGCAACAGCAGACAAGAAGGGCTTCCTCGAAGAAGCCGACCAGGGGACGCTATTCCTCGACGAGATCGGCGAACTGGCGCTTCCGATCCAGGTGAAGCTCTTGCGCGTGCTGCAGGAAGGCGAATTCTTCCGGCTTGGATCGACACGCAACCTCAAGGCCGATGTGCGCATCATTGCGGCGACGAACAAGAACCTCTTCGATGAAACGAAGAAGGGCAACTTCCGGAAGGACCTCTTTTACCGGCTCAACATGAACTCCGTCTATCTCCCGCCGCTGAAGGAACGCGAGGGCGATATTCCCCTGCTGGCGCAGCACTTCATGAAGAAGTTCGCCGCAAACGCAAACAAAGAGATCACCGGCATCAGCGATTCGGTGATGCACCTCCTGACGCAGTACGACTATCCCGGCAACGTACGCGAGTTGATGAACATCATTAACAGCGCGGTCATCATCGAGACACAGAGCGAGCTGCGCAAGCAAAGCCTCCCGCAATACTTCCTCGATAGCGCCGATACAATGACGGGCGCCGTCCGCGATCTCCCCCAAAAGTCCCTCAAGGAAGTAGAAAAAGAACACATCCTCAAAGTGCTCAAGCTCTGCGACGGCAATAAAACCAAAGCCTCAAAAGTCCTCGGCATCTCCCGCATCAGCCTCATCAACAAGGTCAAGCAGTACGACGAAGAAAGGTAAGAGAAGTGGAAGGGGGAAATGGGAAGTTGGAAGCTTCCCATGCTAGAAACAGCCAGGATGAAAATCAGGCGATGAGAGAAGGTCCGAATGGGTTTGAAGCCACATCACTCATCACTTCCGCCTGCGGCGGACTGAGAAGCATCACTCCGCACTTCCGCATGCGGCGGACTGAGAAGCATCACTCCGCACTTCCGCCACCGGCGAACGCAGAAGCCTAACTCCAACGCTCTTTACTCCGCGAGCTTTAGCGGGCGCGCGGGATCGGTTACACTTTCTATCCTCATGGCGTAACTGTCTTTCTTTTCGATGTCTTCATCGGTGATGATGTGGATATCGAGCAGATTGCGGACTTTCATGCCGGTACGCAGGTAGTTCATCTCTCCGAGGCATAGCGACCAGCCTTCGAACCAACTCACGAGCTCGGCGCGCTGATGCTCATCGCCACGGAAGTGTATCAGCAAGTCGATGTCGCTTTCCGAGCGTGCGGTAGCGTTCTTCGTACTGCCGAAGACATACATTGCCACGACACCGAATCGCTGCTGCGAAAGCCGCGATGCGATCCGCTCGGCCATCTTGAGCCGCCAGGTCCAGTGGTCTTCCTTTTGCTCCGAAAGAAAATCGTGGATGCCCGTCTCGACGAACTTCTCGTTGCTTGGTTCGGTAAAGTAGGCAAGCGCTTCGTCCAGCTCGGCGTTCATTGCGATACGGAGCACCTTACCGTCCGCTGATTTCGGGATATCTATCACACGGACTACATGTTCCAGCTGCTCGAATTCAGGTGTAAGTGCGGCGAAGATATTCGGCGCCCCGGTCAGGAACTCTTCGTTGAACGCATTACCGTATTCGTCCGGGTAGAGCGGCAGGTAGCGGATGGAGCTTTCTACGAGATCCTGGAAGAAGTGCGTACCGAATGAAAGATCAGGGACGTAACCGCCCTGCCGCTTTGCGAGTTCGATGAGCGCTGCCGTGTTGTTGATATCCGAATACCCGACGCTCACTCCCAGCTTGATATCGCCGCGGCTTCCCCAGCGTCCGGGCCCCATGAGAATGAACTGCCGTTTCGGCAACAGTTTGTTCAGCTTCCCAACCGCACGCCCGACAGCGAGGAGTTCATTGCGGGTGCCGAGCTTGCCGTAAGCACCCGGATCCACATACACGATATGCGTAATCTCCGGAATCTTCCCATTACTTATATGCTTGTGGGCCGAAAAGAGAATATCCTCGTTCGCCACATCGCGCGGGATAGGCGCAGCCTGTGCATCGCTGCTAAAACTTTGCGGACGGCACTGGAGGAGATACAGGTTCTTTCCGTCGCTGGCGAACTCAATATCAACCGGCGTTTCGAGGCCTTCCTTCAATAGCTTCAGCATTGCGTCGATCTGTTTCACGAAACGCGTATTCGAGAGCAACCCTTCAAACGTGATCGCCGTATGCTCCTCCTCGAAGTCGATATTAAACCCTACCGGCGGGCGGACATGATCCGCATCATAAATGGAGACGACCTGATTGATGACAGGGTATTCTCCGCCGCACTCTTTGAGCAGATCATCGATTTTCATTGTCTCGAACTGGTTCGTCTCGCGGTTGATGACATCGATCTGCTTCGGGGAATAGCGCACCGTCTCATCGACTGTGGCGTTCACGCGGAGCCCCGGCTTGCCGGGCGCAACCAGAATCGGGTAGTCGTCGGCGGTGCGGTCGACAGCCCGCGT
>PABJ01000172.1 GCA_002699105.1 Ectothiorhodospiraceae bacterium
CCCATCAGGCGGCGCACGTTGAGCAGCAAGGAGCCCGAGCCGCAGGCAAAGTCGAAAACGCTATCCAGATGCGAGCGCTTACCGGTGGCTGGCTCCTGGCTGTCCAGCGTGACGATGGCCGACAAGATGTCTGAAATGCGCTGCGGCGTATAGAACTCGCCAGCCTTCTTGCCCGAGCCTGCCGCAAACTGGCCGATCAGGTACTCGTAGGCATCGCCCAGCGTGTCACTGTCGGTAGAGAACTGCCCCAGTCCCTTGGCGATCTCGGCGATGATCTTGCACAGGCGGGCATTGCGCTCGCTGTAGGTCTTGCCCAGCTTATCCGACGCCAGATTGATCTCCGAGAACAGGCCCCGGAAGGTGCTGGCGAAGGACTCTTCCTCGATGTACTTGAAGCCCTTCTGCAAGGTATGCAGCAGCTCGGCATCCTGCGTGCGCGCCATCTCGGCGATGTTGCCCCACAGGTATTGCGGCTCAATCACGTAATGCACCTTGCGGCGCATCTGTTTCTCGAATTCGGGTACGTCGTCCAGATTTTCCTCGTACCACGCTTGAAGCGGCGTATTCACGCCGGTCTGCCTCAACACATCGGAAGGAAGGTCTGGATAGTCCGCCCCCAGCTCCTTCTGCGCGGCAGCCTCGTAGTTGTCCGACAGATAGCGAAGGAAGAGAAAAGCCAGCATGTAATCGCGGAAGTCGTCCGCATTCATCGCGCCACGCAGTTGGTCGGCGATGGCCCAGAGGGTCTTGCCCAATTTTTGCTTTTCGGATTCGGTCATGGTGTACCTGCTGTTGCGGCCTCAGGAACTTGAGGGAACAAATCGGGATTGAAGGGGTATCGGCTCAAGAAGTCGTTCAGAATCTTCTTGAAGTAAGCCTTGTTCTCATCGAGCATCTGCTGCGGCTCATACAGCGAGTAGTTGCCGTGGCTGAGAATGTTGATCAGACGCGCGTGCAAAATGCCGTCCGGATCATCATCGTCTTGCTTGATGCAGGCCGAGAAGTTCTTGTGGCCGTGAAAACTGGCCGTCTTCTCCAGAATCGTGCGCAGCATGTTGAAGTGGTGCGTGAACAAACGATCTTCCTGCGCGGCCTGATAGAGTTCCGCCAAGGCCGCAACGTGGTGAAAGAAAGGCGTATCGCCCTCTTCGGGCCGTAGCAGATAGCCGCCGTTAGCCGGGTGCTTGTTGATCACATAGCGGCGCGCCTTGCCCAGCTCGTTACAGAGCACATTGAAAAACAAGGTGTGGTGCGTGGAGAGCACTGTCTTGAGCCGATTGTCCTGCCGCTTGAGCAACTGCGCCAAGTGATTGGCGACGGCAATGGCGTTGTGTTCATCTAGCGACGAGATTGGATCGTCGATATACAGGTACTTCACCCATTGGTACGCCTCGATATCGGCGTCCATCGCCAGTTCGACCACAGCCAGAAAAAAACACCAGATGAAGATGTTTTCCTCGCCGCGTGACACCTTGATGTTGTCAACGGTCTGGCCATCCGCCAAGCGCGAAAAGCGCACCGCCCACTCTGGGCCCTCGGTGTCGATCCGGAAGTCGAAATCCGCGTAACGCCGCAGCAATGGGCGAATGCGGTTATCCATCTCCAGATCGAACAGCCCCTGAAAGAATCGCGAATCCCTGTTGAGCAGCAAGCGCCGGTCCGCATCGCCTGCCAGATCGTTATTCCAGTGGAACAGGTCTTCAGTGAATGCGTTGAAGTACAGGGTATCGCGGGCCTCGGCCTGCTTGCCCATGTCCTTGAAGGCCATGGATAACCGCGTCTTGCCCGTGCCGTTGTAGGCATAGAGCAGGATGGTCTTCTTGTTCTCCAGCTCGCTGCGCAGATAAGCGGCCAGCGCGGGCAAGTCGGCGAAGGATTGGGCGGGCTTCATGCGTCCACCTCATCCAGCGTCGGAAATAACTGCTGCATCAGGCCCTTTTTGTGGGTCTTTAGGGCATCGATTTTCTGGGTTTGGGCGGTGATCAGATCGTCCAGCGAAGACAGGCAGTCAGCGATTTTTTGTTGCTCGCCTGATTCGATATCAGGAAAAACAACTGCACGCTCCTTCAGCATCGAAAAATGACGCTTGTAGTCCTCCATCGCCAACGGACGGTGGCTGAGGGAATGAAACAAATATTCAGCAGAGATGGCGGGCCTTACCTTGAGAATTTTGATGCCATCGGCGCCTTGCGCAAACGGTTTGTCAACAAACTTGAGGGCGCAGGTGTGGTCGCCAAATATGATGAGTGGCAGCGATTCAGTAATTACAGCGCGTTCATCATCAGTCCAGCCACAAATAAACTCTTGAGATTGGTCGATGATGGGAAACTTACCTTGCGTCCCATAGTTGGATGACTGCAGTTTCGACGGTGGGCTAACCGTAGTAATAAGTTTTTCCAATTTCTCCTTGCCCCATGCTGGAGCTTCCCGAAACTCTGGAAACCGCAGCCGTGGCACGGTTTCGCCTTCGCGGGGGAAAAGCTGCTGCATCAGGCCCTTTTTGTGGGTCTTGAGGGTGTCGAGCTTTTGGCTTTCCGCTGCGATGAGATCATCTAGCGAAGACAGGCAGTCAGCGATTTTTTGTTGTTCTTCTGGTTTGGAAACAGGAAGTGGCAACCCCATGAAATCATCATTTGTGATGCTCATGCGGTCATGGCGAGCACCCGTGCTCGATGCTTGGCGCATATACTGATGCCAATGCGTCGATTTGAAGTAGTGGGCGTATATATCGTTCTGCGTGTTATTGAACCTGAATACCGTATACAACGGCGACATCACGCCGAGACCTATTCTGTTCTTCGAGACGGGTCCAACGGGGGCTGTTGCGGAGATACGGGGGTTATAAACGTAATCTCCTTCCTCAACGATGTAGTAACCCTCTAGGTTTCCTTGGTTGGCAATATCCTTGTCGAAGAAGTCGCGCTGGTCAATCACGCCATATTCAGCAGAATTGGTCAAAACACGGGTAATATCGCCCTCGGTATTTTTTTTGGTTGAGCGTCTTGCAAGTCTCCCGAGTGACTGAAAGCTCCAGGACTGGTCATCACAAAACTCGGGGAACCGCAGCCGTGGCACCAACTGCTGTTTTTTATTCTCACTCATGCCGCTTGCTCCTGCGGCCGTTTCACGATGGCCTTGAACAGGTTCCCAGCCCGGTCGTCAATGAGTTCAATCTGCGGCCAGGCCCGCAAGGCGCGCAGCAGGCCGCTGCCCAGTCCGCGATACGGCAGCAGCTTGGCGGCAAAGGACGCCAGAATCGGGTTGCGCATATTGGAGTTACCCGCCTTGATGTTTTCGATGGTCAGGTTATTGGGCAGATGGCCAGGGCTGATGATCTCGACCCGATCGGCAAACACCAGCACGCGCACCGGCGCGCTGATGAAGTAGTCGCGGTGGATGAGCGCGTTGGCGACCAGTTCCTCCCAGACGATGCGGGGAATCTCCGATTGGCCTTGTGAGTTAAAGCCCTGCTCGCCCTGAGTGGCGCGCGTGTTGGCGATGATGAAACCCAGCGACTGCTGGAACACATCGGCTAGCTTGCCGGTGATGTCGCGGCTGTCGATATAGCGCTGGTCTTCGATCTCGGTGCTGACAAAAGCCACCGCCTTGACGATGAAGGCAGGCAGTGCGTACTGCGGCGCTTTGGCAAACAGCAGGCTGCCCGCCACATTGAGCTGCCCCTGGTTCATCAGGTTCATGTTGGTCAAGAGCTGCGGCAGCGGCTGGTTGTGCTGGGCGAGCGGTTCGCCGAATTGCTGTTCGAAGAAAGTTTCGAAATAGGGCAGGTCCACATCGCCCGCGCTCAAGCCCGCCACAGGCGTCTCATCCGCATGCACCAGCCCTGCTTGCTGGAACAGGCGCTGGATTTCTTCACGCGAGGTGGCGCGGCGCTTGTCCGAGCCGTTCTTCACCCAGATGGCTCCGTTCTTGTCCATGTAGGGTTTGCTGACGCCTTCCACAACGGTGACCACCATCACGGTGCCGTTGGGGTGCGGCACATTTTCGGTGAGCGGGTTCACCGCAGGCCGCACGTTTTGTGAGGCACTGTTGGAGATGAGCTGGTTCAGGCGGTCAATGTCCGCGTGAGACAAGCCCAGCACCGTGCCGTCGTTATGCACGCCAATGAAAATCCGCCCGCCAGCGGTGTTGGCGAAGGCCACGATCTCCGCCGCCAGCGCGTCGGCATTGGTGAAGTTCTCTTTGAACTGATGGCGGCTGTCTTCGCCACGGCTCAAGCAGTCGATCAGTTCTGTGGTTTCCATAGGTTGTAAACCTCTTTGCGTCGGTTGAAGGCTTCCTGGCCTCCTTCCATGATGTTGATGATGGCGTCCTGCACCGGACGAGCGTCGATGCTGCCGCTTTGTACGGTGACTTGCTCATCCTGATAGCGGCAGGCATGCACTTGCTCCGCATCACCCAGCACCGGAAAGTTGGCGTTGTGGGTAGCGAAGATGAATTGGGCGTGAGGCTTCATCTCGCGCAGCAGCTTGATCACGTCGTCGTAGATGGTCTGGTTGTCCAGATCGTCTTCCGGCTGGTCAATGATGATCACGTCGTTCTGGCGCTGGCTGAGCACATATAGCAGCAACGCGGAAGCACGCTGCCCGAGCGAGTGGTGCTTGAGTTCCTTGCCGCGATAGCGAATGACGAAACGGTTAGGCACCTGATAGACCACGAACTCCATCAGGTTTTGCATGAAAGTCTTTTCGAAAACCTCCGGCGTACTGCCCGCTTTTTTCAAGGCGTTTGGCAAATCACGCAGCAGCCCGCCGAAATCGGCGTAATCCTCCATCACTGCGCGCAGGGTGGTTTCGCGGATGTTGCTGCCCTTGAAGAGCTGCTGCATGAAACTGATGGCGGCCTCCTTGTCGCCCTTGAAGTCGGCTTCGATCTGCAAGGCGGTATGGCCAGCGTTCACCCGATCAAGTTCGGCCTTGATGGCGTTGAACTCGCGCAGCCACAGGCCGTTGAGCTTGTCGATCTCGGCAAACAATGCGTCGCGGATGCTGCTTTGCTGGCTTTCCTGCTTGGCGAGCGCCTCCAGCATTTGCTCCGCCTTGGTTTTGCGCTGCTGTTGGGTCAGGAAGTCATCCGGGTGGATGGCCGTCATGCCGGTCTGCTTGAGTTCCTGAGCCAGCTGACGTTCGACCTGGGCAAACTCTTCCTGAAGACTCTGGCGCGCGGCATCGAACTCGCCTTGTTTGAATTGAAGCCGGGAGGTAACAGCGCTGGCCTCCTGCTCGATTTGCTTGAGCTGATCGACTTTGGCAACGAGGTTGGCAAATTCGGCGTAATAAGCCGTGAAGAAGTCGGGGTTCTGCTTGGAGACGTAGCTCGTGGCATTACGCAGATCGTCTTCGTGCTCGGCGATCAATTGCCCGAGGGCGAGCACAAATCTGTCTGCCCGCTCCTTCATACGTGCCAGTGCACTGGCATCCTGCTGGAAGCCAAGGCGCTTTTGCAGTTTGTCGGCAACCCCGTACTCTTCAAATTTCTTCAGCCGGAAGTTGGCATCGGTGAGCTGGGACTGGTAATCACGCCTGAGTTCGGCAGTATTGCTGAGCTTGAGCCAGCGCTGCGCAGCATCACGCACATGCTGGCGTTGGGTTTCGATTTCGTCTCGCAGTGTGCGGAGCTTTTCGCCCACCAGCTTTTCCACTAGATCGGTCTCGAAACCTTCGCCGGTGCTGGAAAGGTCTTTCTGCCCGAAGTAGATCGGACGGCGCAGCACAGTTTCCCGGATCGATACACCGGGCTGCAATTTGCCGTCCAGATAGACGTTCGGCGCTTCGCGAAAAATGCGGGAGATGGTGAATACCTGTCCGTATACGTCACAGGCCGTCAGCGTCACCTTGCCGCCGCTGCCCAGAGTGTGGCGGATCAGTTCATCCTTGTACTTGGTGTCCTGCGCTTTCTCCCCGCGAGGAATATCGAGAGCGTAGCGCACTGCTTCCAGAATGGAAGACTTGCCGCTGCCCCGGATGCCGATCAACGTGTTCAGTTCAGGCGAGAAATGCAGCGTTTTCCCGTCAAGGATGCCCCCATCAAAGTGAATGCTGCGGATGTGCGATGCGAGATGCTTGGGCGGCTCCGTGGCGACCCGCGAAGCAGAATCGCTCAGAGCAAACTTGACCGCCTCAAAGGACAGTTCACCCAATTTGAGGTAACAGGCTTTGCCCTGACCAATCTCTTCGATGCATTTGGCGTCGCAGCCTTCCAGTTCGGCGGGGTACCAGCCACCTAGATGCTGCTGCGTTTTAGTCCGGCAGGGTTTGCTTTTCTCTTGCAGCTTGTTGTACGTGCGTACCTTTTGGAAGCCCAACGTGCGACGGCGGAAGAATTCGTTCTGGCCCAGTTCGGCAAGACGCCCCCCGTCCAATTCGGCCCACAGTCCGCTCGGTGCTTCGACATGGGCAAAGACAAGGAAAAAGTCGCGGTGATAGCTTTCCAGCTTCTTGATGGTTTCCAACAGTGACAGAGAGGAACGCCCGTTTTCCTTCTCGTACTGGGCAGGGATTTTTCCTTCAAACGCAACGCCCAGGAAGGGGTTGATATGGTCATGACCATCGGCCAACCAGTCGTCGGAAAAAACAACCAAGGTGTGGATGCCATTGGCCCCGTCATTGACCGACAGCTCGACGCCGGGCAACAGCGCAATATCCTTCTTCTGCGCTGTCTTGCGCAGCGCTTTGAACTCCTCAAAATCGAACTTGTTGTGATTGGTGATGACGCCCAGCTGGATACCTGCTTTCTCCAGCGCGTTCACATAATTGCTGTTGTAGAAGTTGTCATCGCCTGTGTACTTGAACTCACGATCTGCGCGGGTGTGCAGATGGAAGTCCGCACGAACCCACTGCGCCCCCTGTGCAAAGACGGTTCCCATCATCGCCCCTCCTCATAGGCAGCCAAACCAGCAATCTCTCGACCCTGGGCGAGCTTGTGCAGCAGTGGTGCCAGCTCTTCCATCAGGGCCAACTCTTTCTGCGTGCGCGCTTTCCAGCCAAGGTTTAGCGGGGCCATCAACTCCGAAAGGCGCTCGCCATCAAAAATGCGGCGGCGCAGAATTTCATCGACAAAGGCTTGTAGCGCCGATACGTCCAGTGCATGGCGGTTTGCGAGATCGGTGAGTTCCCGTGTTTTTTTCTCTGCCTTGAAGCGGTCGAATCCGCTGCGGATTTGCTTTTCATCCAATGCTTCGTTGACCGGTAAGCCCCGGATGTACTCGGCAATGTCCTCACGCTCGTCGATGAACTTGGCATCGGACTGGATCAGGCCGATGAGCTGCTCACGGTTCATGGTGAGCTTGCCGGGCTTCTGCTGGGTCAGCTTGGCGATGAGGCTCATGATGTAGTCGTAGTCGATCACGCTTGAGGCGAAGAGCACGAATTCGAAATCAAGCTGCTGCACTTCTGGCGGAGCCTGATCGCCTTCCTTGCTCTGTATTTCTTTCAGACGCTTGGCGGTTTCCAGGTAGGTACTGCGGAAACTCTGCAACTGGTCGGGCGGCAGGACGGTGTCAATGTGCGCTTTCTGCTCGGGTGCCAAATCAGTGTACTGATCGAGCTGGGTTTTCAACCGCTGCACTTCCTTGAAACGGTTGACAAACTCGATGCGGGCGATATCGCCCTTGAGGTTGTATACCGCCTCGGGTTCGCACACGAGGTTTTTGTCGGCCATGAAGCGCGACATGCCCGCCACGGCAGCTTCGTACTTGCGGATGACTTCTGCTGCGGATTCCACCAGCCAGATTTCACGCGGGTTGTCGATCTTCTCGCCAGAGAACAGTGCTATCGCGTCTTCGACCGACTTTTGCTGCTGACGGAAGTCGAGGATGTTGCCATAGGGCTTGCTGTCGTTCAGCACGCGATTGGTGCGCGAAAACGCCTGGATCAAGCCGTGATGCTTGAGGTTCTTATCCACGTATAGGGTATTGAGGTACTTGGAGTCGAAACCGGTGAGCAGCATGTCCACCACGATGGTGATGTCGATCTTTTGCGCGGCGGGGAGATCGCTGTTGGGATACTGCTGATCCTTGATGCGCTTTTGCACATCCTGGTAGTACAGGTCGAACTCGCTGATGCGATGGTTGGTGCCAAAGCGCGCGTTGTAATCGGTCACGATGCGCGTGAGCGCCGCCTTCTTGCCTTCGGGGTCTTGCTGGTTATCTTCTTTCTCTTGCGGCAGGTCTTCCTGAATCTGTTGTACGTCCTTGTTGCCCTCGGCAGGTGGAGAGAATACGCAGGCAATGTTCAGCGGACGGAACTCAGGGCCTTGCTCGGTCTTTTGTTTTTGAATCTCCGCGAACAGTTCGAAATACTCGATGGCATCGTTGATGCTGGCTGTTGCCAACACCGCGTTGAACTTGCGGCCATTGGTCGCTGCATCGTGCTTGGCGAGAATGGTTTCAATGACCTTGGGCTTGGCCACACATTCACCAGGCTTGGGAGGATTCTTGCCTTCGGGCTTGAAGTAATCCACGTGAAAGCGCAGGACGTTGCGATCCTCGATGGCGTGGGTGATGGTGTATTGATGCAGACAACGCTGGAAGAGGTCGTCGGTCGTGCGGTAACTGGCCTGCTGACCTTCGATCTGCTGGTAGCTGGCGTTCTTCTCGAAGATGGGTGTGCCGGTAAAGCCAAAAAGCTGGGCGTTGGGGAAGAACTCCTTGATGGCTTTGTGGTTGTCGCCAAATTGTGAGCGGTGGCATTCATCAAAGATAAACACCATGCGCTGGTTGCGTAATGGCTCCAGCCGCTCCTTGTAGTTGCGCTTGTTGGCCCCATCCAGAGCCAGGCCCAGCTTCTGAATGGTGGTGA
>PABJ01000173.1 GCA_002699105.1 Ectothiorhodospiraceae bacterium
TGTCCGGCAATCGACGCGGCAAGCCGTAGCGTCGATTGCCTCAAGAGGGGAAAGATTCCAGCGCACACAAAACGCCCGGCGCCTGCCGGGCAATTTCCAATTTCCAATCCTTCGGCTACGCTCAGGACTCCGCCCGTTGGGCTCCGTTTCTCTTCACGTCCACACGGTTAACCCGTCGGCGACGATGTTGATGACGCCGTATTCTTCGGCGACTTTGCCGGTGATGCGGAAGGGCCCGGGCGTGTGGAAATTCATCATGTACTTGCGGTAGGTGTTCGGGAAAAACACCACGTCGATCATGCCGTCCGAATCGTCGAAATTCGCGAACATCATGCGCTCGCCCTTGCGCGTGCGCGTAATCTTCCGCGATACCATCCAGCCGCCGACCGTCACCCGCCTGCCGATCTTGTTCACCAGCTCGGAGGATTTTACCGTGCCCTGCATGAAGTCCTTGAAGACGTCCAGCACGTGGCAGCTTACCGTGTAATGGAAGGCGTCGTATTCGGCCCAGGCTATCTCCTCCGGCGTGTAGTCCCCCAGCGCGTCTATCTCCCGCTCGATCGTTTCGTCGCGGTAGGGCACGTCCAGATCGAATTCCCCGCGCTTGTTGTGCAGGTGCTTGTAGAACCTGCCCAGCGCTATCACCATGCGCGGACGCGGTTCCCCGAAGCAATCGCATGCGCCGCACCGTATCATGGTTTCTATGTCCTCGCAGGTAGCGCCGCTGCGTTTCAGGAAGTCCAGGAAGTCGCGGTACTCCCCCTCCCCGCGTGCGTCTATCAGCGCCTCGATGCTTTTCGCGCTCACGCCCTTCATGTGCAGAAAGCCGAGTTGAATGCTGTCCATCTCCGGGCAGTAGTGCAGGTACTCGCTCTTGTTGACGCTCGGTAGCAGCAGCCGCACGCCGAGCCGCTTGCATTCTTGTATATAGACCTCCGGACGGTAATACCCTCCCTGGTTATTGAGCACCGAACACAGGAAGATAGCCGGATAGCGCGCTTTCAGCCATGCCTGCTGGAACGATAACACCGCGTACGAGGCGGAATGCGCCTTGCAGAACGAATACCCCGCAAAGGATTGTATCTGCCGCCAGATCTCTCCGGCAACAGCGGCGGAAATACCGCGGCTTGCGCAGCCTTCCATGAAGCGGTTCCTGATCTGCCGCATGGCGTCGTGCGAGCGCATCTTCCCCGACATGGCGCGGCGCAGGAGGTCGGCTTCCGCAAGGCTCATGCCCGCAACGAAGTGCGCCACTTTAATGACGTCCTCCTGGTAGACCATGACGCCGAATGTCGTGCGGAGCAGCTCCAGCATCTTCGGGTGCGGCACGTCGATCTTCGAGGGATCGTGGAAGCGCTCGATGAAGGCCTGCATCATCCCGCTTTGCGCCACCCCCGGCCGGATCACCGAACTCGCCGCAGTCAGCATCTCGAACGAATCCGCGCGGAGCTTCTTCAGGAGCTGGATCATCGCCGGGGATTCGACGTAGAAGCACCCCACCGTCCCGCCGGTCTTCATGATGTGCTTCGCCCGCGGATCGCGGTAGGCGATCTTGTAGTCCTTCACCACGGGCGGCTCTTCGCCGGTGCGGCGGGTGACCTCGGTGACCGTATCGAGGAAGGTGCCGAGTCCGCGGGTGGAAAGCACATCCAGTTTTTCCAGGCGCCAATCCTCCGCGCTGAACATATCCTGCTGGGTGACGCGCACGCCCTTCGCCGATATCTGCGTGGCGGTGTAGCGGTAGAGCGAATCCGGCGCCATGACCACGCCCCCGGCATGGATGGAATAATGGTTCGGAAACCCCAGCAGTTTCCCGGCGATCTCCCACCAGCGCCGCACAGCCGGGTCCGCGAGCGTGCGTTCGCGTGCAGCCGCGCTTTTTTCCGCACGGAAATCCTCCATCGAACCGTACATCGGGATCGTCATCGTGTGCTCCTTGATCTCCGATTCCGGGATGCCGAGCGCCTTGCCAGCAGCGCGCAGCGCGGCTTTCGGCCTGAACCGCGCGATCGTGCAGAGCATTGCCGTCATGCCCGCCCCGCCGTAGCGCTCCAGGATGTAGTCGATCACCTCGTCGCGGTGGCGCCAACTGAAGTCGATATCGAAATCCGGCGGCGATTTGCGCTCGGGATTCAGGAAGCGCTCGAAGAACAGGTCCAGTTCGATCGGATCCACGTTGGTGATCTGCAGGCAGTACGCAACGATGCTGTTCGCCCCCGATCCCCTCCCGATGTACGGATAGTTCTTGCGCTTCGCATAGCCTACCATATCGTGCGCGATAAGGAAGTAGTCCACAAAGCCCAGTTCCCGGATGACGCGCAGTTCTTTCTCCAGGCGCTCGCGGTGGAGGGGTTCGTGCTGGGGATAGCGTTCGGCAAAGCCCGCTTCCGCCAGACTGCGCAGCACCTCGATGTTCGGCCTGCCGTTTTCCGGGTAGCGCGCAAACTTGCTCTTCGAGCAGTCGAATTCCACGTTGCACATCTCGACGATGGCATTCCGGTTGGCGATAGCCTCGGGGTATTCCCTGAACCACTGGCGGAATTCGTGTTCCGAGCAGAAGTACGCCGTGGGAGGGGCGATCTCCTGCGGGGGCACGGTATCGATATCGGTGTTGGTGGCGATGGTGCGCAGCACGCCGTGGAACTTCCTCCCGCCGGGTTCGCCGAAGTACACATCGTTTGCAGCAGCGCACGGGATGCCGTATTCCGCGGCAAAGGCGGCAAGCTCCATCCAGCGGTGTTCTTCCGCCTTCGTAAGCTCCGCGTACACCGGGATGCCGTTCATCATGGAGGAAAGGGTTTCCAGCAGGCGCGTGTGGCTCGTCAGCACGACGACGTCCGGTGTGAGGAGCGTGAAAAGAATATCCACCATTGCGAGGTAGTCCTCTTCCGCCTGCGGGAAGCCCCGTCCGGCGGGGTCTTCGTCCTGCGCCGCACGGGCTTCGTGCGGTGGCGGCTCATCGGATTCCTGTGCCAGGATGCGCGCGGGCGGACAGCGTTCCACCGCGGCCGTCACGATCTCGCAGATTGCGGCGTAGCCGTCCCAGTTGCGGGCCAGCAGCACGGCGGTGCAATGCCCCATGCGGAGCTCCGCCCCGGCGATAGGCTTGATGCCGGCCTCCTTGCAGGCTTTGTAGAATTCGATGACGCCGGAGACGTTGTTCGTATCGGTAATGGCGAGTGCCGGATACTTGCAGCGTTTGGCGTGTTCGATAAGCCGCTCCACCGAGAGCGTCCCCGCGAGGAAGGAATAATAGCTATGTACGTGAAGATGCAAGTGCGATTCCCAGTAGTTAGTCTTATGACTAAGTTACGAAGACCAGCACTCAGGTGCAAGGGGTGGAGGGAGGGTCAGGCTTGAAGAAGCGCTGGAACAAACCAACCGCCGCTACGGAAAGGCACTCAAAAAACTGGCTGAGTAGGGATGGGGGGATTTTCTTCTTGCTTTTTCGTAATACATGCGCGATATTTTAGAACAATTGAGTATGAAATAAAGCCCATTATTCCAGCTAGCAACGAATTTTTTTTCATAGCGATGGTTGGATAGAGGGTAGGATGAGTATAATTTGAGGTGTCATAAATGGCCAACATTCCATATAACGAAAGACTCAGGAGAGCCAGAAGTAGTAATGGCTTAACCCAAGAGAATCTTGCCAAAAAGGTAAAGGTACCACAACCCACGATTTCTTCTTGGGAGAATGGAAAAACGAGACCTAATAAGAAGGAAAAAGACCTTTTAGCGGAAATATTCGGATGGAAAACCGCAAATAAGAAAAATGACAACGAAGCCGGTAGTGATGGTTCAATAGGGGTGCTTGGTACTTGGCTCAGCAAAACTCGCACTGAGAAAAATCTATCGGTTCACGAATTAGCGGAACGCTCAAAAGTATCAGCTCCTACGATCTATAACATCGAAAGTGGACGAATTAATAATCCTCGGCAACGGACGATCAAGAAGATCGAAAAAGCATTAGACAATGCTCTTTCGGCCGATACGAAAAACAATATTCGAGTGGAATCTACAATCGAGGGTTTGGGTGAATTTGTTGATTTCAATCCACATAACGTCGACGAACTACCTTCAGGTGGAGGTATATATATGTTTTATGATGTGAGTCAACGACCTGTCTACGTTGGACAATCATCAAATATCAGGAACAGAATTAAGAATCACGAACCGATGTTCTGGTTCAAGTCGCCTATAGTAGAAACAGGCGCGTACGTACAAATCGAGGATAATACACTACGAAAACAAGTCGAAAAGCTGTTGATTAAATTTCTCAAATCCAATGCAGTGATCAACAAACAAAACGTAGAACGCTAGAGATCAGAGTATGTCATTCTTCGATTTTGCCGCCGTATTGGGTGCATTGGCATGGATACCGCCAATTGGGAAATGGCTCTATCAGCTTGTAACTAAGCCAGTGGTTACAATGATACCGTCCAGAGATGCTGAAGTAGGTTACACCACTTATGGACCAATTTTGAACTTGAGTTATGCATTTACGAGCAAGCATAAAGACATCATTATTGATAATATTACATTAAAGGTTCAACATGCAGAAGGCGATACGCATATTTTTCAATGGACAGGATTAAACGAGACTTTTAGCGAGATTACGGACTCCTATGGAAACAAGCAGGTTGTAAGTAAGGACCGGAATCCAATCGCGCTAAAAGTAGGGGTTGGATCACTAACTGAGATATTCATAAGGTTTCAGGAAGAATCTTATCGCAAGGCTCATAATCAACTACTCTCTGCCTTGCTTGCAAAAATAAACCATCTACGTAATATCGATCCCGTGGGATTTATCGAAAGTGTTTTTCTAAGCTCTGAGTATTTAAAATTAAAGAATCATTACAAAAACTCGTTTTGGTGGAGAGTTGGAAAGTACACAGTTACGATAAAGCTGGAGTCTACAAGCAAGCATCAGCTGCAATCAAACGCATTTTCATTTGAATTATTGGATTTAGAGGTATCACAACTTAGAGACAACGTGGAAACAGCGAGCTCCTTTCTCGATGAACACATTCAGTCCTATCAACCAGGTTATGATCAGCAAACCTATCACTGGAATTGGGCCAATATAAGTGTGGAGTATTAGCTTGATTTCTGCTTCACTCCGACTAAACAGTTACCAACATTTTAAATACGATTCATACATATCTCAAATATAAATTCGAGGATTGATTTTCTCGACGCCAGCCAGCTCTAGAATTAAACAACCATAAATACGGCACAATATCAAAGTGTCAATTGTCTCTCGGTACCTACCTTCATCGCTATATATTGAAGTATTCAAGCATTCATATTTCGTCACCTCGATTCGAGCGTGCTCCATTATCATACCGAAGTTTAGTATCGGGTTCTTGGAGCAAACCTAGGTTTTTAAGCCGATATTTGATTGCCATTTTCGATACTTGATATTTGTGCCTTAACTCATTGGCAACATTGTGAAAACTATCTTGATTGCATTTTTGATCATCCAAATACAGGAGCCCACATCCTCGATCTTTGATCTCATACTTAACAAGAAGCGACTGAAAATCACTTAATAGTTCGTGTTCAGGAAGTAGTATATTCGATGCGAAGTGGTTTGCTTGATACTCCATTCTATCAATAATATTATATACACTAGATGCGGCTAGAAGTTGGTCCCAATCCCCTACATCATAGTATTCTCGGTACATATAGTCACCGTGACCGAGGATAAAATGCCCCAATTCGTGCGCAATGGTGAACCGCTGACTCTCTCTAGTATGATGATTGTTGACAAATATAGTAATTGTTGGAGGGGTGAAGGTCAGCTTCCCTAACATCCTATTTCTACCCTTACCGAACATTTCACGATCATCGATGATCAAACTGAGTTCCTTATCAGCATAGAGTTCCACGATTCGATTAAGATCGACAGCACCAAAGTGATATTCAATTGCACGTAGCGTCTTTTCACTATACGTTTTTAATTGTTCTGGTGCAATGTACGGTACAGCAAATTCAACCTCCTCATGATTCTCATCCGTTTGTTTAGTGTTTTGCTTAGAGCATCCAGCAAGTCGCCGCAGAATTTCTATTATTGAGTTTGTATAATTATCATCATAGTAACAGTATGCTTCCAAGTACAAACTGTCGTAATGCTCTTCTGTTAGTCCTAGATGTACTTCCTCTAAACTAGGCGCAAGCTGACCGAATGCGTTGTTTCGGGCAAGATACCTTGGCACCTCCCATTTCAGTTCATCCCTATTATAATATCGTAGCAGTGCAATTCCCTGTGATTTCGCAAAAGTCAGCGCACCAGACTGAAATGAATTCGTACTTGCGAATATCCCTTTTACATTCACTCCGGCTACTTGTTGAACTTTGGAATGGAATTCCTCAACGTCGTCAACTTTAACAGGACTGCTATAATCCTTGCATTCGATTAAAATCAGAAAAGAAAAACCACTCTGGCCGGGACGGTATACTTCGATTGCTATATCAAAGATGATATCCTTTTGCCTGGCATGCGAATAATAGGCCTTTTTGGGGAAGATTCTTGATTTGTCTTTATCTGTAAAGAACTGCCCAGACTCAATTTCCTCCTTCAAATACTTATAAATTGTATCCTCGAATAAATCACCTTTTGCTACCGTATTCATCACTGCCCTTCATCTGACGGATATTGATTTCTAAACATTCAAGCATCTTTCCTTCTTTCCGGTTGCTTCCTCTCTATTGCCTAAAGATACGTACTGCTTATTACAACAAAAAGGGCACATGAGGCGTGCCCTTCAGGAATAAACCATTTACCATCTTTTACTTCGTGAAGTACATATTTCCGAACGCCTCCCCCCTACCCGCTCACTTCATACTTCAGCAGAACATTGCCCGTCTGGTACTGGAAGCAGTGGCGGAGGGTGAGCTGCTGGGGTGCGTTGATGCCGCCGAAGAGCGGCGTCCCGGCGCCGAGGACGACCGGGTGCAGCATAATCCAATACTCATCGATAAGGCCAGAGGGCAGCAGGGAGTTTGCCAGCTCCGCGCTGCCGAACAGCGCAATGCTCTTCCCTGCCGCCTGTTTCAACCGCGCGATCTCCTCCTGCGCACTGCCGCTCTCAACACAGGCGTTATTCCAGTCCGTGCCGCTCAGCGTGGAGGAGAAGACGACCTTCTCGTGGTTGTTCATCATGTCGATCATTTCCCGTGGCTGATCGTCGGCGGCCGGCCAGTATGCGGCCATGCCCTCGTAGGTCTTCCGGCCAAGCAGAATTGTATCGATGGACCACAGCATATCGAGCGCAAACTCGTCGAACTCCGGCTCCACCGCATGCCACCCGATACCCTGTTCCGCATCCTCGAAATACCCATCCAGCGTCATCATGTTAAATGCGAAGAGTTTTCTCATGCTACCGCTGTTAAGTTGTTGTATAGCATAGTTTATTACCCTTTCCTCTCATGTTATCCCTCGACGATTGCAGCCAGCTTATCGAGGCTCTGGTTCCAGCCTTGTGTAGCGCCTTCTGTCATCTCGCCAGCAGGCATTCCGTAGTGGGTTAACGTGAGCTTGGTGGTACCGTTCAGATCCTCGAATTCCGTCACGACGAACATCTCCAGAGGAAAATCTTCGGGCATCCCGTACTTCGATGCATGGACTATGTTGCCGTCCTTATCTGCGAAGTAGTCGGACGCGACGATGAGATCCTTCGGATCGATCTCGTGATACATGCCCGTGCTCCAGAACTGCGTGCCGTCGGGGGCTTCCATGCAGGATAGAAACTTCCCGCCAACGCGGAAGTCCGCCTCAACGTGCGGAGCGGTGAATCCCTCCGGTCCGTGCCACTTCGCGACGTGCTTCGGGTCGGTCCATGCCTCCCACACCAGGTCCCGCGGTGCGTTAAAGGTGCGTTCGATGCGCAAACCCGTGTGTTCATCCGCATCATCGAGGATATCGCGCGCGACCCTGCTCTCCAACCGTACCAAAGTCTGCTTCATACCTTCCTCTGCATTGAACTCTTCAACAGCTCTACGGAGTGCCTCAATTGTTGGAAATACAAGCCGAAACCTCACACGGGTTTTTCCACCCTCATCCTCAAGCTCTAAGTCTGCGCTGAACATCTTATTCTCATCCTGATCACCCTCGAAATGATCGTATCGAATCACATCAGGCCTCGATATCTCGTTGTAAACGATGGTACTTGGATAGCCGTTACCGTCGGGACTATGCATCGTAAACCGCCACCTCCCTCCTTTCCGAAAATCGATCTCATGCGTCGTAGTTGCCCATCCATACAGACCCCACCATTGCGAGATATGCCTCGGTTGTGTCCAAGCGTCGAAAATCAACTCTTTCGGCGCATCCATGAGTCGGCTAATCTCCAGCGTGCGGCTTTGATCGGCTGTATCTATGTTGGTCATTCACTTTCTCCTTTGGATTGAAGTTGTTGAAGGTATTCATCTAGCCGATCGAATCTGTTCTCCCAAATAGCGCGGTACTGCTCCATCCACTCGGTGGCCTCTTTGAGCGGTTCCGGCCGGATAATGCAGGGACGCCACTGCGCCTTCTTCGCCCGCTCTATAAGGCCGGCTTTTTCCAGGACTTTCAAATGCTTGGAAATGCCCGGCAGACTGATATCAAAGGGCTTCGCGAGATCCTGCACGGTTGCTGCCCCGGTGGAAAGCCGGGAAAGAATCGCCCGCCGTGTGGGGTCTGAAAGAGCAGAAAATGTAGCGCTTAGCTGATCCTGATTCATAACATATATTACCATCTGGTTAATTAACTGTTTGGTAACATAAGGAGTGCCGCAAAAAAAGTCAAGCCGTTCAAGAAAAATATGCGGTATCTGGCGGATTGATTGTACAATAATACCTTACCTGAATTGCTATATGTATTCAACTGATTTCGTTGATCAGTGAGATTTTATCAGATACAATTCGCGCACTTCACGAAGCAACTATCTTATCATACTATGCCTATTGCTGCTTTGTATGCCTTATTATGACGACATTACGCCCACCATTCCTAACACTGACAACAATTTATTCGCCTAGGCAACGTTCCGTTGCGTTGCTTTTTAACACGCATCTCTTGATATTAATCTCCTGAGTCCCACGAAAGCTTTACCTCATGATTCTCCGCGCACGAAAGCGTTCTCTCACGCATTTTTGTCGTCGCTCTTGTGACGTTGCCTTTTGTGGTATCCATTTGCAGCAGCCTTATAATCACAGCAGCAGGAGTAACCGGAACAACATCTACGGATTAAGTACTGCGCATTTACCGCATGCCGGGGTATGTAGCATGTAGTAGCGCTGCTTCTTGTAATACTGCTTTTCCACGCTTATTGGCAGTATCGATGCTGGTCGTTCCCAGCGTACGGCCCCCCCGCCGCCCGCACCATCGAAAAGTTGAACATTTATAGTAGGGTTTAGATCATGAAAGTGTTTATGCGCTTTAGTGCTATCGCTATGATAGCCTGCGTCCTGTTGCTTCTTTCTGTGAGCAACGCGTCCTCCGCGACAGTTACCGTAAAACTTGTTGATCATACCGGTGCACTCATCGCCTCTGGCGGCAGCCTTAGCTACCATGACGGTTCTTGGACAAACCTCGGTAGTTCCGCAACCGGTATGTGGAGCGTCACGAGTGGCGCTGCGAACGTGACATACAAAATGACATTCAAAAACGGGACCCAAACGAAGGTAGAGCCTATATCGACGGATCCTGTTGTATTCCAAACCGTGGCTGTAACACCAGCGCTCGAAGATTTCAGCGGCACGCCGCTCCCTGGCGGTTCGGTTCGTTTCCATCAGCTAGGTTGGGTAAACTGGGCAGGAGCAGCAAACACTCCGGATGAGCTCTTGCCGGGGCAATATACCTTCGAGATGACCTACAACAACGGAAAGAAGACACTTGTGCAGGTCGTTTCCGGCCCAAGCTACAAGGTCCTATTCACCACCGTCAGCGTAACGCCATCGCTCAAAACCTCCGGCGGAACACCGCGTCCAGGCGGTACCGTGCGTTACCACCAGATTGGCTGGGTTAACTGGGCAGGCCTGGCGAACACTGCGATGGAACTCCTTCCAGGGAAGTACACCTTCGAGATGACGTATAACAATGGCAAGGAGAGTAAGGTCCAGGTGATCCTTGCAGGTGCAACCGATGAAGTGCCTTTTGTGACAGTCACCGTGACACCCAAACTCGAAGACTCCGGCGGCGCCCCCCTTGCAGGCGGTACCGTGAAATACCACCAACTCGGCTGGATGGGTTGGCTCGGCGCGGCAAACACTGCCGACGAACTTCTTCCCGGAAAGTACACCTTCGAGATGACCTTCAACAACGGTAAACAGACGAAGGTGCAAACCGTCGGCGGACCTTCCGACGCCGTACTCTTCACTACTGTGACGGTCACCCCATCATTGAAGGATTGCGACGGCACCGCGCTTGCGGGCGGTACCGTGAAATACCACCAGCTCGGCTGGGTTAACTGGACGAACGCGAACACGGCGAAGGAACTCCTCCCAGGGAAGTACACCTTCGAGATGACCTACAATAACGGCAAGGACAAAACCGTGCAGACAGTCGCAGGGCCGTCAGACGAGGTTCCTTTCGTGACTACAACCGTGAATTTCGCTTTCGGCGGCACGATCATGTATCACCAGCTCGGCTGGCAAGGCTTCACCGGTCCGCAGGAACTGCTTCCCGGAAAGTACACCTTCAAGTTCGATAATGTCTCCACGGTGTATAACATCAGTGGATGTGAGTTCGAGAAAACAACCGTCATCTTCAAGCTGCTCTACGCGAACGGCAGCGGCGCTGCAGGCGGAACGGCCGAAGTAGACCACGGCGGCTGGAAATCGGCACCCGGAGCCACAGGCGCGAACGGTATTTTGGTTGCGCAGTTCGATGGCCTCTTCGGCGGCAACCGGAAGTTCCGGATGACCTACGAGACCGCACCCGGCGTGTTTATCAAATCAGGTCACAAGTACCAGAACATCACCTCGAA
>PABJ01000174.1 GCA_002699105.1 Ectothiorhodospiraceae bacterium
CAAACAGCAGGCAGTCATGCAGCGGTGTGGGATGGCACGAACGAGGCAGGCGTGCAAGTGCCTTCCGGTTCCTACATCTACCAGGTGAGCACCGGCAGCGAAGTTGAAACCAAGCTGATGCTTCTTACGAAGTAACGGCAATCGACCTTACAACAGCGCCCTCCTGCTTTTCGCGGGAGGGCGTTTTTTTTGGATATAGTCTAACCTATGCGGCTACATGCGTTTCCGGACGCGTTTGGCGAGCCAGGTATAGAGCCTTGCCGGGAGGAAGCGCACGAGTTCGGAGGCAAAGACCGTATGCCAGGGGAATTGCACAATCTGCTTTCCTGAAGCGATACCCTTGCGTATCCGCCGGACGGCTCTGTCGGCCTCCCAGATTCCGGGCATGGTGAAGTTATTCCGCGCGGTCAGCTCGGATTTGACCCAACCGGGCCGCACTGTAAGCACGCGAATCCCCTCCGACCACAGCTCGGCACGGACGCCTTGCAGAAATGTCGTTGCGGCGGATTTGCTCGTACAATAGGCTGTGGAGCCCGGATATCCAGCCACATCCACGACGCTGGAAACGCCAGCGATGGTGCCTCCTCCCTGCTCCCGCATCACCGGGATAAGCACATCAATACCATGCACAATGCCGAATAAGTTCACATCGACGACATGCTTGATCTTCGCTGTATCGTAATGGCCGTAGCCTTCAGGCGCGCCGGTTCCGGCATTCAGAATCGCGAGATCGATCCCGCCTAATTCTTCGATCGAGGCGGTAAATGTGCGGCGCACGTCTTCCAGATTCGCGACATCGCAAACGAAGTAGCAGCACTGCACACCGTGAGCGAGGATCTCCTGCTGCAATTCGCGCAGCCGTTCTTCTCTCCGTGCAAGGATGGCGATATCGGAGCCGTTCCGCGCGTATTCAATCGCCAGGGCCCTGCCTATCCCGCTGGATGCTCCGGTGATAAGTACCTTCTTATACTGCATTTCCCTCTCGCCAGGGCAGCTTCGTAAGGTCCACGTTTCCGCCCGAAAGTATGATGCCGACCCGCTTCCCTGCGAACCGTTCGCCGTGCTCAAGAATCACCGCCAGCGGTACCGCGGAGGACGGCTCCACGACGATCTTCATCCGCTCCCATATCATTTTCATCGCACGGATGATGCTTTCCTCCGTTGCCGTCAGGATGTCGTGAACATGTCTACTTATAATGGAGAACGTTTTATCGCCGAGGGAGGTGAGGAGTCCGTCGCAAATTGTGTTCGGGTTCTCGGATGGAATAATTGCTCCCGCCTCGAACGAGCGCTTTGCATCGTCGGCGTTCTTCGGCTCGGCTGCTATTACCTTGCATGCAGGGACGAGAAACGATGTCGATAGTGCCGTCCCGCTCAGCAGTCCGCCGCCTCCCACGGGTGCCATCACGATATCCAGCTCGGGAATATCCATGTGGAGCTCCCGCGCCGCCGTGGCCTGCCCTGCGATGATCTTCCAATTATTATATGGATGTATAAACGCAGCGCCCGTACGCTGCACGACGGTATCCAACGTCGATTCGCGGGCTGCAAGCGTCGGTTCGCAGAACGTAATCTCCGCGCCGTAGCCGCACACTGCATCGATCTTCACCTGCGGTGCATTTTTCGGCATGATGATATACGCAGGGATACCGCGGTTTGCGGCTGCAAGCGCCAGTGCCTGGGCATGATTGCCGGATGAATGCGTGGCGACACCGTGCGCTGCCTCCATATCGGTCAGCGAGAAGACCGCGTTCGTCGCACCGCGGAATTTAAACGCGCCGACCTTCTGGAAATTCTCGCATTTGAAATACAGCGTCGCATCAGTGACTGCATTCAAATATGTATTTGTGAGGGTTGGAGTCCGATGGGCAAAAGGCGCGATTCGCTCGGCAGCCCCTTCGATCTCCGCAAGGGTGGGTAAGGTCATGTGCTTCGATACTCTGCTATTCTACCGTATCAAGTATACCGAATTTCCGCAAGAAGGAAGGCGTGCGTGCGATGATTTCCCCGAGGTCGTCCGGGCTTGCGAATTGTACTGCTTTATCGAGCTTGAACCACCTGCGTTCGCGCTCCGCGCCCTCTTCCCATTCATCCAGCAGCCGCGTGACGCGCATTGCAAATACTTGAACGATGCATGTCCCGCCCCACTTATCGTAGGTGAATTCACCTATCTGCTCATCGCCGGTAATCTCACCGATCGCGCCCGCTTCTTCGTAGGCTTCTTTCAGTGCAGACTCGCGGGCTTCGTAGCCCGGATCAATTACGCCTTTTGGTGCTATCCAGCGTTTCTTCTTTCGGGTGGTAATAAGGAGTATCTCCGGAAGATCGTCCACGATGCGGTACGGAATCGCTGCGGACTGCCGGTAAAACCAATCGGGTACGTGTTGTTCGGCCATGAGGCAGGTTAATCTTCGATCGATCTGATGATTCCGCCGCCGACGACGTCGTCGCCATCGTACCAGACGGTGGACTGGCCCCTAGTGATCGCGCGCCGGGGTTCGTCGAATGCAACCCGCACAGTGCCGTCTCCCACAGGGTACAGTGTGGCTGGCGCACCAGCGTCTTTGTAGCGGATCTTCGCAATGACGCGCACCGGCTCCGTGAGCGGAGGGTACTTCTGCATATTCACTGTATCAGCGATGAATGCCGTGTGCATGAGGTCTTCCTGACGGCCTACGGATATCGTGTTGGTCTTGTAGTCGATCTCGGTCACGAACACCGGTTCGCCCACGGCAACGTTCAGTCCGCGGCGCTGGCCAATCGTATAGAACGGATAGCCGTCGTGCTCGCCGATTTTCTCTCCCTCGAACACCACATCACCGCCCTTCACGCGGTCTTCCAGTCCCTCGACATTATCGCGAAGGAACCTGGTATAGTCGTTATCCGGAATGAAGCAGATCTCGTAGCTCTCGCGTTTCTTCGCGATGTGAAGTCCGAAGCGCTCCGCATGACCGCGGATGTCTTCCTTCGACATATCGGCAAGCGGAAAGATCGTCTTGCTGAGGCTTTCCTGGCTTACGGCCCAAAGCGCATACGACTGGTCCTTGGCCGGGTCATTCCCTCTCGAAATGTAGTACCTGCCGCTCGCATCGTCCTGCAGCACACGCGCATAATGCCCCATAGAGATATAGTCCGCGCCCAGGGTTGCCGCCTTTTCGATCATGTGCTCCCACTTTATCTTGCGGTTGCAGATGACGCATGGATTGGGCGTATTCCCGGCGAGATACTCTTCGACGAAGCCATCGATGATGTTCTGCTTAAATGTTTCCGAGAAATCCAGCACATAGTGCGGAATGCCGAGGTTATTGCAGACGACCCTCGCATCGTTGATGCCGTCGATCGAGCAGCAGCTCGTCTCGTTCAGCGCATTGCCGCCGACCTCATCGTAGTTATATGTCTTAATCGTTATGCCGATAACGTCGTAGCCCTGCTCCTTCAGCAAGGCCGCCGCAACGGAGGAATCAACCCCTCCGGACATACCGATAACGACGCGCTTCTTCATAGCTTCATTGATCATGTTTGCGAACCGGGTACTACTGCCGCGACGGCAGTCTGTTCACTGATACAACAATATAGCATCGAAATCATTCCGGTTTGAACCTCCACAGCGGCCGGAGTTCAGCCGTAATCGGTTATTTTTTGCGAAGTTACCGCGAAAGTGTTGAATAGACGCAGGGCATTTCGTATTTTAGTTAGCTCTGCGATAAATCACTTATTGTCCAGAGATGAAATTCTATGTTTGAGAACCTGACAGAAAGACTTGAAGGCGCGTTAAAGCGCATCAGAGGTGAGCACCGCATCTCGGAGGAGAACGTCAATGAATCCCTCCGCGAGGTACGGCGTGCACTTCTCGAAGCCGACGTCAACTTCCAGGTCGTCAAGGATTTTATCGAGCGCGTAAAGGTAAAGGCGCTCGGTACCGAAGTTCTCAAAAGCCTGACGCCGGGACAGCAGATCGTCAAGATTCTGCACGACGAGCTCGTCGTCCTCATGGGCTCGGAAAAGGCAGAGGTGACGACCGCAACCACCGGTCCGACGATCATTCTGATCGCGGGTCTGCAGGGTTCGGGTAAGACGACGTTCAGTGCGAAGCTTGCGCGTCACTTCAAGAGTCTCGGCAGGCATCCGTTGCTCGTAGCAGCCGATATTTACCGCCCTGCTGCTATCAACCAGCTGCAGGCCCTCGGCCAGCAGATCGATATCCCGGTCTACGCGAGCGAGATCAAGGATGCGGTCAAGATAGCAGAAGACGCACGCGCACACGCACGCGAGCAGGCCCGCGACGTCATCATCATCGATACCGCCGGCCGGCTGAGTATCGACGAGCAGATGATGACCGAGGTCGCGAACATAAAGAAGAGCCTGAATCCGACCGAAATTCTGTTCGTTGTCGATGCGATGACCGGTCAGGACGCCGTGAACACGGCGAAGGCCTTCCACGACAGGCTGGATTTTAACGGCGTCGTGCTCACTAAGCTCGACGGCGATACGCGCGGCGGTGCTGCACTTTCCATCCGCACCGTGGTAGAAAAGCCCATCAAGTTCGTCGGTACCGGCGAGAAGATGGACGCTCTGGAGCCGTTCTACCCGGACCGTATGGCCTCCCGCATCCTCGGTATGGGCGATGTGCTCACGCTGGCGGAAAAGGCGCAGGAAGAGTTTGACGAAGAAGAAGCCGAACGCCTCGAGCGCAAGATGCGCAAGGCGCAGTTCGATCTGAACGACTTCCACTCGCAGCTGAAAATGCTCAGCAAAATGGGTCCGCTTTCGTCGGTCATGGAAATGATACCGGGCATCAACAAGATGATGCGCGGCCAGGAAGTGGACGAACGGGCGTTCGTGCGGATCGAAGCGATGATCCTCTCGATGACGCCGCAGGAACGCTCGAAGCCCGCGATAATCAACGGCAGCCGCAAGAAGCGGATCGCCGACGGCAGCGGAACCAGCGTTCAGGAATTGAACCGCTTCCTCAAGCAGTTCAACGATATGCAAAAAATGATGAAGAAGCTCAGCAAGGGCGGAATGCGGCAGTTCGCACAAAACCTGATGGGCCCTCAATAAACGACATTATTCGAAACAAGTATTTCAATAAAACTGGAGTAACGAATACGTGGTAAGAATCCGTTTACAACGCCGCGGTAGAAAAAAGCTTCCGATCTACAAGATCGTAGCAGCCGATATCCGCATGCCTCGCGACGGACGTTTCATCGAAGCGATCGGTCAGTACAAGCCCCTCGAAGACGTCAAGGTTCTCGATCTCGACGAAGAACGTGCCTTGTATTGGCTGAAGAACGGCGCACAGCCGACCTCGACGGTGAAGAATATCTTCAGCGAGCATGGCATCATGCTCAAGCTTCACCTTATCCGCAAGGGGAAGACCGAAGAAGAGATCAACGAAGAGCTCGAGAAATGGCGCGCTTTGAGAGCCGAGAAGGAAACGAGCAAGCTCTCGAAGAAGCAGATCCGCAAGCAGCGCAAGGAAGAAGAAGAGAAGAAGGCCGCTGCCGGGGAAGCGAAGAAGGCTGGAGAAGCACAGAAGGCTGAAGAAGCCAAAGCAGCGGAGGAAGCCAAGGCTGCTGCCGAGGAAGCTCCGGCTGAAGAAGCTCCCGCCGAAGAGGCGCCTGCCGCAGAAGCTGCTGCAGAAGAGCCGAAAGCCGAAGCAGCTCCTGCAGAGGACGCGGCAACCGAGGAAGAGAAAGAGCAGTAATCCTGCTTTGAATCCAGGATGAGCCTTTGCCTCATCGGTAAGGTTGTGGGCGTTCACGGGATCGCCGGAATGCTGAAGGTTCATTCTTACAGCGATATTCCGGGCAGGTTCGAACTGCTTGAGACGGTGCTTTTCGGAGCGAGCGAGGATAGCGCTGAGCCCCGCATCATTGAGCAGGCAACGGGCGACCGCCAGCCGGCGCTCATGAAGCTTGCGGGAATCGACTCCCGCGACGATGCAGAGCAATGCATCGGGCATCTGATCTACATCACCGATGAGCAGATGCTGCCCCCTCCCGAGGGGAAGCACTTCATCCACGACCTCATCGGCTGCACGGTGCAGGATGAAGCCGGAAACGAGCTCGGTACGGTCACAGATGTAGCGGCGCAGCCGGCGTCCGACATTTACACCGTCGAGCGCGACGGCTTCGAATACATGATTCCGGCAGTACCGGAATTCGTGAAGAAGATAGACATCGCGGCGAAGACGATTATCGTCGCTCCTATTCCGGGAATGCTGGACGATGACGCCGACGAGATTTGACATACTGACCGGATTTCCGAAACTCGTTCACAGTCCGCTGCACGAGAGCATGATAAAACGGGCGCAGGAATTCGGCAAAGCGGAAATAGTTGTGCATGATCTTCGCGATTATACACACGACAAACATAAGTCGATCGACGATACTCCGTACGGCGGAGGTGCGGGAATGGTGTTAAAACCTGAGCCCGTATTTGAATGCATGGACGCCCTTTCGGCGCAGCGCGAATACGACGAGGTTATTCTGACTGCGGCAGGAGGCGAGAAGTTCACGCAATCGCTCGCAAACGAGCTTTCGCTGAAACGCAACATCGCGATTGTGTGCGGACACTATAAAGGCGTCGACCAGCGTGTATCGGATGCGTTGATTACGCGCGAGGTATCAATCGGCGACTATGTCATGACAGGCGGAGAATTGGCGGCCCTCGTCATGATCGATACGATTATCCGGCTGCTGCCGGGTGTTGTCGGAGACAGCGAGTCCATGCTGACGGATTCGTTCCAGAGCGGGCGGCTCGATTGCCCGTATTACACCCGCCCGCCGGAATACCGCGGAATGCGCGTACCGGATGTTCTTCTCAGCGGCGATCATAAGAAGATCAGGCAATGGCGGGAAGAAGAGTCCGAACGGAGGACCCAGGAACGGCGGCCCGATCTGACCGGAAATGAATGAAGGCAGCCGGCATTCGCGATAGCAAGATTTTGTACATTACGATTAATACATTTTACGCAAGGAGTAACAGATCATGAAGCCCACGGACATTGTCGATAATGCTATGCTCCGCACGGATCATCCGGACTTCCATCCGGGCGATACGCTGAAGGTTCAGGTTAAAGTGAAGGAAGGCGAAAAGGTTCGTATCCAGGAGTTTCAAGGCATCGTATTGGGCATACGCGGAGGCGGCCACAGCCGCACGTTTACGATCCGCAAGATTTCCAACGGTGTCGGCGTGGAGCGTATCTTCCCGCTGCACTCACCTTCGATCGCAAAAATCATCAAGGTGCGTTCCGGTAACGTTCGCCGCGCCAAGCTCTTCTATCTTCGCAATCTCGCAGCAAAACAGGTACGCGCAAAAACGACGTAATGCTCTCCCTGCATATAAGCGAACATCCCCTTGTGCAGCCCATCACCGATGGGCTGTACCGTCATTTGGAGAAATCCGTCTTTGATATAAAGAAGGTACGCCAGGATGAAGCTGCCTGGAGCATGCTGGAAATGGAATGCGACGCCGCCGTCGTCAGTCCGGTGGTCTATGCCAGGAAGCAGAAAGAGCTCGTGATGCTCGACGGCGCCTGCGTTGCCGAGTTTGGCGCAACGGGCGATGTGATGCTGTATTTCAAGCCCGGCCTGCATCACATCTCGAAGATCATCACTATCGATATGCAGGAGACGGACATCCTCCTCACGAAGATCGTCCTCTCGGAAAAATACCGGATGGAACCGGAGTTCATCCCGATGGAGACCACGGTGATGGAGGCGATTCAGCATGCGGACGGCGTGTTGGCACCCGGCACCGCACCGGTCGAAAACGGCCTTTCGCAAGAGTGCATGGATATGTCCGACGAATGGTTCGACATGGTGCAAGTCCCGTACGTGCGCTACGTAATGGCGGGATGGAAGCACCGCATCACGGAGGAACTGGATCTCATCGTCAAGGAGGTCGGGAAAGAGGCTGACGAAAAAGCGCTGAAACTGCTCGATGCCACCGTGCATGGCCGCCTCACCGACGACGAAACGCATCAAATCCCCGCCCACCGCCGCTATTACCACACGCAGGATACGCTGGAAGGACTCGAGACGTTTTTCCGGTATGCATTCTATCACGGCTTGCATAAGGACATCCCGGAGCTGCACTTCTGGAAGAAAGAAGAAGACGCAGGCGAGTCCGATGCTTGATCGATTCCCCCATTTCATCTAGGTTGTGAACATAGCAACAGAGCGTTTATGCTTCGCAACCTACTTATCCAGAATATCGCCCTCATCGAACGGCTCGAAGTCGAATTTGCACCCGGACTCACTGTCATTACCGGCGAGACCGGCGCAGGGAAATCCATCATCGTCGATGCGCTGAGTCTTGCGCTCGGCGAGCGGGCGAACACGACCCTCATCCGGAGCGGCGCTCCGAAAGCAATAGTGGAAGCGGAGTTCGACGCGGAGGGCCTGGAGCATTGCCGCCCGTTCGTCGAAGAAGAGGCGATGGCCGAATGGCAGCCCGTTCTTATTCTCCGACGGGAAGTATCGGAGAAAGGCGTCAGCCGCTGCTTCATCAACGATACTCCGGTTCAGGTTGGGATACTGAAAATGCTGGGCGAAATGCTTGTCGATCTGCACGGTCAGCACGAGCATCAGTCCCTGCTCAAACCCGAACATCACCTCCCGATGCTCGACCGCTATGCGGGGATCAACGCGCTGCTGGAGGCATACCGCAAGGATTTCGCGGCGTTTACCTCCGCCATCAAAGAGCTTGAAGCCGCGAAAGAATCCGCGCGGAGTGCAGCGCAGCGCAAAGAACTGCTGACCATAGAATTGAAGCAGATCGACGACGTGGATCCGATCGAAGGAGAGGACATCGAAATCGAAAGCAAGCTGCAGCGTGCCGAACACGCGGAGCGGCTTGCAGCACTTTGCAGCGAAGCCCTCTACCTCCTCTCGGATGGAGATGACAACCTGCTTTCTGGATTCGGACGGGTGCAGCGCGCGGTTACCGATCTCGCATCCGTTGACGCTTCGATGGAGTATCTCGTCAAGGAGGCGGATTCTGCGTCTGCAAGCTTTGACGAAATCGTGCGGGTGCTGCGGGATTACTCCGAGTCGCTCGATTTCAATCCGCAGGAAACCGAGGCGATGAAGAAACGCGCCATGGAATTGAGCTCGCTCAAGAAAAAGCTTCATCGCACGCTGCCGGAAATCATCGCCCGGCGGCATGAAGTCGCCGAGGAACTCGCCTCGCTGGAATCTCTCGACGATACGCTCGTGAAGCTCGAACGCGATGTCGCTGAAGCGCGCGAACACACATCGGGCAATGCGCAAAAGCTGACGGAAGCAAGGAAGAAAGCCGCTGCAAAGCTCAATAAGGAAGTCGCCGGGCAGCTTGCAGAACTCGGTATGAAGAAGACCGTCTTTGAAACGCGCATCTCGCAGACGCCCGTAGCGGAGAGCAGCGGCGAGAAGCACCTTATGTCCGGAAAAGCGAAGGTCGCCGCCGATGAGGATGGCTGGGATACCGTTGAGTTCTTTCTCTCTGCGAACGTCGGCGAAGACCCGAAACCGCTCGCCAAGGTTGCGTCCGGCGGAGAGGTTTCCAGAATCATGCTTGCGCTGAAATCAATTCTCTCCGAATCCGACCGCATCCCGGTGCTCATCTTCGATGAAATCGATGTGGGTGTGAGCGGCGGGACGGCAAGCAAGGTCGGCATGGTGATGCGGAACCTCGCAAAGACGCACCAGATATTCGCAATCACCCACCTGCCGCAGATTGCAGGAATGGGCGATAACCACTATCTCGTGGAAAAAACATCCACAAAACAGCGCACGACGACATCGCTCGTCCACCTCGACCGCGAACGAAGGCTGACAGAGATTGCCCGCCTCCTCAGCGGCGACTCGGTAACGGATACGGCGCTGAAGAATGCAGAAGAACTCTTAGCACATACAACCGGCTGAACAATGGCTGTACGCTTTTACAACACACTCTCACGATCTGTCGAACCCCTCCAACCTCTCGTCGAAGGCAAGGTGTCGTTCTATGCCTGCGGCCCGACGGTCTACGATTATTTTCACATCGGCAATGCACGCTCCTTCGTCGTAGCCGATATCGTCCGGAGGTATCTGGAATATCGCGGGTATGATGTGTCGTTCGCAATGAACATCACCGACATCGACGATAAAATCATCAAGAAGGCCCACGAGGAAGGCGTCCCCGCCTCCGAAGTAGCGGAGAAGTATGCCGCCGCGTTTCTGCAAGACATCGAAGCGCTGGGCATCCGCAAACCGGACCACACGCCCCGTGCGACGGACACTATCCAGGAGATCATCAACCACATATCCGGGCTTATCGACGCCGGGAAGGCGTACGAGGTTGCCGGAGATGTGTTCTACGATGTGACGAGCTTCCCCGGCTACGGCAAGCTCAGCGGGAAAAAGCTGGAGGATCTTGTCGCTGGAGCGCGCGTCGAGGCGGATTCGAGAAAACACAATCCCGGCGATTTCGCACTGTGGAAGTCGGCCAAGCCGGAAGAGCCATCGTGGGATTCTCCCTGGGGCAAAGGACGGCCGGGTTGGCATATCGAGTGCTCCGTCATGAGTCAGAAATTCCTCGGCGAGACGTTCGATATTCACGCAGGCGGGAACGACCTCATATTCCCCCACCACGAAAACGAAATTGCGCAGAGCGAGGGCTTGACGGGAAAACCGTTCGCGAATTGCTGGCTGCATTTCGGCTTCCTGAATATCGATAACGAAAAGATGTCCAAATCTCTCGGCAACTTCTTTACTGCACGGGAGATCATCAAGAAGTACAAGCCGGAAACCCTGCGGTTCTTTTATCTGCAGACGCACTACCGCAGTCCGTTGAACTTTTCGCAGGAGGGGCTCGATGCTGCGGAGAAAGGACTGGAGCGGTTCAGGACCCTCTACCGCGCCCTGCAAAACGCACCGGACGGCAAAGGCGTCATCGATATCTCGGCTTCCCGGGAACGGTTCAACGATGTCGTCGATGACGATCTGAACACACCCGGCGGGATCGGGGTGCTGTTCGAACTCGTCAAGGAATTGAACAACGGACTCAGCTCCACGGCAGGACTCAGCAGCGATACAAAGAAAGCTGCGCTTGAATTCCTCAACGCCACGCTCATCGATCTGTTCGGCATCTTGAAGATCGAGGACGACGCCGCCTCTGACGAAGAGTTTGCTTCACTGATGGAGCTTGTGCTTGATGTCCGCAGCATGGCGCGTCAAGAAAAGAACTGGGGCATGGCAGACCTCATCCGCGATAAACTTGCGGAGCTGAACATCGTTATCGAGGACGGAAAATCCGGCTCGACATGGAAAAAGCAATAGGTATTCACCAATCAAACAGTCAAACGATACGCTGAAGCGCGGCGACGAGATAGAACTCACCATCGATAGTTTATCCAGCGAAGGGAAAGGCATCGCCCGGCACGATGGGCTTGTCGTGTTCGTTCAGGGCGCGGTTCCGGGCGATACGATCCGGGCGCAGGTGAGGAAGAAGAAAAAGAACCTCGCCGAAGCGAACACAATCAAAATCCTGAAGAAGTCGCCCCACAGGGTCGATCCCGAATGCCGGCACTTCGGCACGTGCGGCGGGTGCAAGGCTCAGGACTTCGAGTACGGAGAGCAGCTCGCATGGAAACGGCAGGTCGTCGCCGATGCGTTCACCCGCATTGGGAAGTTCGAGAACGTGCTCGTACACGAGACGCTGCCTTCTCCGGAGGTTTTCTACTACCGCAACAAGATGGAGTTCTCCTTCGGCAGACATCGCTGGCTCTTCCCCGATGAGCTTGGCACCGTAGACCGGGAGCAGGAGCAATTCGCCCTCGGCCTCCACATCCCGAAACGCTACGACCGCATCCTTTCGATCGACGATTGCCGCCTGCAATCGCCCGAGAGTACCGCGATCCTGAATGCCAGCCGGGAGTACTTCCTCGCGAACGACGCCACGGTCTATTCGTCGGATGATGGCACAGGGACGCTGCGGCACCTCGTTATCCGCGAAGGAAAGAACACCGGGCAGCGCATGGTGTTTCTCGTCACGTTCGACGATCCGCCCGGACTGATTGAGGGCTTCAGCGAGCTTTTGCAGAAAGAAGAGTTCGGCGTGACGACGTTCATTCACGGCATCACGAAGAGCAGATCGACGGTGGCGGTAGCCGAAAAGGAAAAAGTGTACTTCGGACCCGGCATCATCGAGGAAACGCTCGGCGCATTCCGCTTCCAGATTTCGCCGACTTCGTTCTTCCAAACGAACAGCTACCAGGCGAAACAGCTCTACGACGTCGCATGCGATTACGCGGCCTTCCAGCCGACCGATACCGTGTGGGATTTCTACTGCGGCACGGGTACGATCACTTTGTATATCTCCGACCGCGTGAAGTCGACCCTTGGCGTGGAACTGAACGAATACGCCATCGAGAATGCTCGCGTAAACGCGAAGCTCAACGACGTTGAGAATGCGGAATTCGTCTCCTCGGATATCGCGAAGTTCGTACGCAAGGGGGAGGCCGAGAAGCATCCTTCGCCGGATGTCATCATTGTCGATCCGCCGAGACCCGGTCTGCATCCCTCCGTCGTGGAGGCTATAGGTAACCTGGGCGTGGAGCGCGTCGTCTATGTGAGCTGCAACCCATCATCCTGCGCGCGGGATTGCGAAATGCTCTCGGAATACGGCTACCGCATCGAGGAAATTCAGCCGGTGGATATGTTCCCGCATACCTACCACATCGAATGCGTGGTGAAACTCAGAAAGTAGCGCACAACACACGTTGTACTGCAAACGAAAACGGGCAAGCTCTTGAGCTTGCCCTTTCCACATTCGTGATGTTCTCTGGATCAGCGCATATGCTTGTAAAAGTCATAGTGATTGTCCTCGATCTCCTCTTCGCTCGGCATCGGGAAGTAGAGGATTTCGCCGTTGCGGTCGAAGAACCAGAAGCCGTGATCGATCAGCCGGTAGGAAATATCGGCGAGGGCGCTGGAAAGCGTCACCGTCTTCAAGTTCTTGGACTCGATTTCCTTTAATTCCGTGAGGCAATCCATCAAACGGTAGGGATTATTCTCCGGAATCGGTGAAACGATGAGATCGCGGTTCTTATTCTCTTCGATGAACTGCTCTGCATCCAGCTTGAACTGCGTGAAGCACAGCTTTGGTGCGCCCTTGGCGTCGGATTCCTGGGTAATATGCTTCCCGAATTCGCGTTGGTTGAACTTCGACGCAACGAGGTTCGTGAGCGGCGTGATCTCCTGATAAATCCGGATTTTCGGCTCGTGCTCATCCTCGTCGTAGTTCGCCGAATCGAGACCCAGCGCATGACCGTCGGTTGTCACCAAATAGAGCTTTTTTATAACCGAAAGCGGGACATGTTCAAGCACTCGGTACGAGGCGATAAACTTCGTGCGTTTCGGCTTTCCATCCTCGTGAGGAACCGTCTGCTCGAGGTATTCTTCTATGTTGAAATACTCGTTCCGGAAGTTGAGATCGAGTTCGGTGAAGATTACTTTTCCGCGAAAATGCCGCTTGCTGCCGTAGGTGTAGTGTGCAGCGAACGCACTCGGTTCCAACTGCGACGAGACAAGCGCATTGATCGGAAAAACGATCATATACAAATGTTTCTGGTATTCTGCCATTGTCGTATAAAACCCGTAAGTTGACGGTCTCTTGAATGATGAACGTATAAGATAGCTACTGCGCCCTCTTGCTGCAAGTGCTGCACGCGGTTCCATACCGCGGAACCGGAGGGACATGCGGCAACACAGGAATGCAGGAATCTCTCTCCAAATCGACGAAGATAACGCTCACTGAGGCCTATGAGCATTGCATCAATATCGCAATGTCTCATTACGAGAACTTCCCCGTAGCGTCGAGACTTATGCCCAGGGAAATCAGGCCATCCATCGCGGCAGTGTATGCGTTTGCCCGTTTCGCCGACGATATCGTGGATGAAGGCAATCTCTCTTCTGATGAGCGTCACCGGCGGTTGGACGCATGGAGAGAGCAGCTGAATACTTGCACCACAGACCCCCGCGACCCCGTCTTCCTTGCTCTCGGCGATACGATTACGGCCTACGACCTTCCCCTGCAGGATTTCCACGATCTTCTGGATGCGTTTCAGCAGGATATCCACAAAGAACGCTACGAGACATTTGAGGAAGTGCTTGCGTATTGCGAGCGTTCGGCGAATCCTGTTGGGCGGATCCTCCTCTCACTATTCCGGATCAGGAATTCAGAGACCGTCCCCCCGTCGGATGCGCTTTGCACGGCGCTGCAGCTCACAAATTTCTGGCAGGATGTCAGCGTCGACCGCGAGAAACCGCGGTACTATCTCCCTGCCGAGGACATGGCTCGTTTCTCCGTCGAGATCGAGGAACTGCATCGGCAGTCTGCAAATACTTCAGTGAAAAACCTGATTCGGTTTGAGGTTTTACGCACCAGAGAGTATTTTAGCGATGCCGAGAGCTTGTTTACGCATCTGCCGTTCAGGTTGCGCCTTGAAATTAAGGCTGTGTGGCATGGTGGCAGTCGCATACTGGATCTCATCGAGCGACAGGATTTCGATATCCTGGCACAGCGCCCCGTTCTTACGAAGGCGGACTGGGTATCGATCTTACTGCGATCGTTCTTCTGAACAAGATGTGCGGTTCGTTTCATGGCTAACAACGACATAGCGAAGTATATCACGCAGAACAGCGGGTCGAACTTTTCGATCTCCTTCCAGCTATTGCCCGAAACTAAGCGCGATGCCATCAACACCGTCTATGCCTTCTGCCGCTGCACCGACGATATCGTCGATGAGGATGGCGATCATTCCGACAAGCAGCAGCTGCTGAAGCGCTGGGCAAAGGAATTGGAACGCGGTCTCTGCAACGAATCCGATTATGCCCTCCTCAACAAATTGAACCTCATCGCTAAAAAGTTCAACATCCCGGTCGAGCACTTCTTCAATCTTATCCGCGGTATGGAAATGGACTTGGAGAAGCAGCGGTACGAGACGTTCGATGAGCTGTACGAGTATTGCTACTACGTTGCGTCGACGGTAGGACTGATGTGCAGCGAGATCTTCGGGTACACCAACAAGGCCACGCTGGAATACGCAGTGAACCTCGGTATCGCGCTGCAGCTTACGAACATTGTCCGCGATGTGCGAAGCGACGCCGAGCGCAACCGGATCTATATTCCGCATGAGGACTTTGAGCGGTTCGGATATACCGAAGAAGAACTGCTGAACTGCCAGTACAACGGGCGGTTCATGCAGCTCATGAAGTTCGAAGTTGATAGAGCGCGCGAATACTACCACGCCGCCCGCAACAAGCTTGCGCGGGAAGACCACAAGGCGTTCGTAGCCGCTCGAATCATGGACAAGGTGTATTACACGATCCTCAACAAGATCGAGCGCAAGCACTACCGCGTCTTCGACGAAACCATCTCCATCCCGAAGATCCAGAAGATTGCCATCGCACTGACGGAATACTTTTCCACCGCACCGGTACGAATCTCCCCGACAGCATGACGGATTGCGCCATAATCGGCGGCGGCGTTGCCGGCCTGACGGCGGCAGTGCAACTCGCCCGTGCGCGCAAGTCTGTTTCACTCTTTGAAAGCAGTCCGAAACTGGGCGGCCGCGCCTTCGGCTTCGAAGATGCCAAATCCGGTATCCGGCTCGATAACGGTCAGCACATCCTCATGGGGTGCTACACGTCCCTCCTTTCGCTGCTGAATATCATCGGATCGGCGGACCGTCTAACGCCTGTACGGAACATGCGCCTGCCGTTCCGCGCGCCCGGCGGTGAGGAGCATCTCATGCAGGCCCTGCCGCTTCCCTATCCCCTCGGACAGCTATCCGCATTCCTGCGCTTCTCGCCGCTTTCATTGCGGGAGCGGATCCGTGCGCTGCGCGTTCCTTTAACGGTGCTCTTCGGGCGCACCGATAGCGGCACACACCTCGACAGCATCCCCGCCTCCGAATGGCTCGCGCAATTGGGACAGACCAGCCGCATCACGGAATTCCTCTGGAAACCGCTGATACTGGCCACGATGAATGCGGTTCCGGAGCAGACCTCTGCAGGGGCTCTGAGTGTCGTGCTGCGGGAGGCATTTTTGGCAGGCGCGAAAGCATCGGAGTTCCTCGTGCCGGATACAGACCTATCCAGCGTCATCGCGGACCCCGCCGAGCGCTACCTCAGAGAGAGCGGCGCTGAGCTTCATATACACAACCGTGTGAAAGCGGTTTCACAGACTCCGGGCGGCTGGCAACTGCAGTGCGCCGACGGTTCTCTGCACCAGGCGAAGACGGTCGTTTCCGCGATGCCTGCCGGGCAGCTCACGGAGCTTCTTTCCGCCTCCAACTTTGGCAACGCAGTTACAATCGATGTAGAACGATTCCAGCCATCACCGATAGCCAGCTATTACACCTGGACAACAAAGCCGGCTTGCGATGACATCATGGTAGGGTGTTTTCGGACGACGCTGCAGTGGGTATTCCCGAAAGGCGAGTTGCAGGATGGCACATGGCTGGCGTCGTGGGTCATCAGCGCGGCGGATGAGCTGGCAGAGCACACCAGCGAGGACGTGGATTCCCTGCTGCGTTCGGAAGTAGTATCGCTGTTTCCTCATCTGGATGCAGCGGATATCGTGCGCACGAAGCTCATCACCGAACGCAGCGCGACGTTCGTTCCAGCCCCGGGATTATCGGCCTTTCGGCCCGTAACTGAGACAGCGCTTCCGGGCTTCTTCCTCGCAGGCGACTGGACGGCAACGGGCTATCCGGCAACGCTGGAAGGCGCCGCAAAAAGCGGCTACCGCGCTGCTGAATCAGTCATGAAGTGTTTGGGGTAAATCAGGCGAGGACGGGATCGGAAACCGGGTCGCCAAGAACGAAGCCCGTGCCTATCTCGGAGAGCTGCACCCGCAGCAATGTGTTCTCGTCGAAGTCCCGTTTTGGAATTCCCACCTTGATGTAGTTATCCGTAAAGCCAATCTGCTTGTCGCCGTCGTAATTCCCTTCCAACAGCATGGGGCGTATATCGCCGATGTGGCGCTCGTAGAAGGCTCTGCGCTTCTTCTCGGATAAGGTGCGGAGCATTTTACTGCGTGTGCTGCGTACCTGCGGATCGACCGTCTCCCCGAACGATAGCGCATGCGTATCGGGGCGCTCGGAGTAGCTGAATACATGCAGATAGGTGAACGGCAGTTCGTTGAGGAATTGGTACGTCTCCTCGAAGTGCCGGTCGGTTTCCCCGGGGAAGCCTACGATGACATCAATGCCGATGGCGCAGTCGGGCATCGTTTCTGCGATGCGCTCGATGCGTTCGCGATAGAGATCGCGGGTATAGCGCCGGCGCATGTTGCGCAGCACCTCGGGACTCCCGCTCTGCAGCGGAATATGAAAATGCCTGCACAGACGCGAATCGCCCCGTGCAAGATCGATGATCTCGTCCGTGAGGAGATTCGGCTCGATCGAGGAAATGCGCAGCCGGAAATCGCCTTCCAGCGCCAGCAGTCCGAGGAG
>PABJ01000175.1 GCA_002699105.1 Ectothiorhodospiraceae bacterium
CATCACTGCTGGCTTTTTTAATCCAGGCTCTATGCGTACCTGCTACATTATCCTGTGTATTTGCATCAGCAGCGCCATCTTGCTATCCGCCTGCTCGGATGATAGCGTTGACGCCGATGATACTGTCCGGGAATTTACATCACTTGAAGAAGCGCTGCGCAATCCAACCGAAGTACGGCGGCTGAATCTTGCCAACTCGACACTTACATCATTGCCGCCGGAGATCGGTGAGTTTGTCAATCTTCAGGAGTTAATTCTCGATAACAACCAGCTCACAACGCTTCCTCCTGAGATCGGCAATCTCTCCAGTCTCAATGCACTTTCCGCTCAGAATAATCAGATCGAATACCTCCCGCCGCAAATTGGCAACTTGGTGAATCTCGAAGCCATTGCTCTCTCACGAAACGAATTGGATTCATTGCCCAGCGAGTTCGGTAATCTTACCCGCATGAAGACGATCCATCTCGCATACAACAACTTGACAGAAATACCGGAGTCGATATACGAGATACCGGAGTTGGACAGATTGAATGTGGAGAACAACAGGATTGCGGAGGTACCAGCGAGGCTCTATACAATGACGACGCTGCGCACTCTGACGCTGAGAGGAAACAGGCTGGATTCTATCCCGGCCGGCATCGGTGCGCTGCAGAAGCTCGAACTGTTGTGGCTGGGATACAACAACATCTCCTCCCTTCCACAGGACCTCCAGCAGCTGCCGGTTCTTGGGCGCTTAGATATCGTCGAGAATCCGTTCGATCATCTGCCGGAATTCATCTACACGATAGAGAGCCTTCAAGTTCTCGAACTTCAGTACACAGGGATATCCGATCTATCCAACGACCTGGCACAATTGACAAAGCTTCGCGAACTCGATATCCGGGGCACGCCAATTCCGGCGAGCCGGGTGAGCGAACTTCGCCAACTCCTCCCCGATGTGGAGATCCGGTACTAATGGATGGGTCCCTGCCAACCTGTGACTTGTAGGAAATGCAGCAGTATCAGATACATCCGATAGGCTATGTCCGGTGCGACCAGCGGTACCGTTACGAGACGCCCCGGCAAGGCGTTCTGGCCGATGGGAGTCACGGCATCATAGAGCTTGAACCGGGGAAAAACTTTGAGCAGGGATTGTATCGGCTTGAAGGGTTTTCCCATATCTGGGTGATCTACGGCTTCCACCTCAATACCAACTGGAAGCCCATGGTTCAGCCGCCCCGCCATTCTACGGAGAAGGTTGGCGTCTTTGCTACACGCGCTCCGTATAGACCGAATGCGATCGGGTTGAGCGCTGTACAGCTCGAGCGGGTTGACGGGCTGAGGTTGGAAATCAGCGACTTCGATATGCTCGATGGGTCTCCCGTGTTCGATATCAAACCGTACCTTCCCTATTGTGACAGCTTCCCCGATGCAGCCGTAGGCTGGGCGCAAGGCGACTTCGATGACATATTCGAGATTGAATTCAGCGACAAGGCCCTCGAACAGGAACGGTGGCTGCAGGAGCGTTGCGGTTTGAAGCTGGGGCGATACGCACAAGTGCAGTTACAAACCGAACCGACCAATGGCAAACGGAAGCGGATTGCACAGCTGGATAGTTCGCTTTATGAACTTTCGTACCGGACTTGGCGAATCCTGTACCGTGTGACCGGCGAGGGGAAGAAAGTCATTGTTGCTGAGTACCGCTCGGGGTACACTTCAGAAGAGCTGAACGATCCGAATGACCCCTACGACGACAAGCAGATTCATCGTGATTATACGAGCGCGTTCGGAATAACGGATAATTTGGGTAGTTGAACGCCGAAGAGTTGGGAATTACTCCGCTGTCGCGTACTTTGAGCGTAGAGATTCACGCTTTTCCCTCCTCATATATTTGAAATTATTATCTGAGATGTATGATGTTAAATCCACTTTCAGCGCCTACCCCTGCCGATAAATCCTACGCAGCACTCTTTGTTGATTTCGAGAACATTTTCTACTTCCTGCAAAACGAATATGCGGACCTTCCGGACCTAACCGAGTACGCGCTTGAGATACTGCGTAATCTTCGCGAGTACCTCGAAAACGAATTGAACGTTGCGCCGATAGTTCGCTACGCGTATGCAGATTTTGAGAAGCTATCGGCTGCCCCGCTCGGTTCGTTGTATCTGATGGGAATAGAAACGCGCAATGTTCTGGGAACAGGACACAAGAATGCAGCAGATATGCGCCTGAGTATCGATGCGATGCAGGTGCTGTACACGCGGCCTGAAATCACGACGTTCGTTTTCGTTGCCGGGGACCGCGACTATATACCGGTCATTCAACACATTCAAACCCAGGCGAGAACGGTGAAAGCCGTTGCTTTCCGAGGCAGCCTTTCGGGCGACCTCCTGCAAAACATCAGGGAGGAGCATTTCGTCGATGCGCGGTCGCTTATCAGCGAGGACGCATTGCTCCGGTTGGAAAAGGACACTGCCTATGCCCGCGAAGCGGCCCGCATACGCGAAGAAGCACGTGCGCAGCGCGAGCGGGATTACGCAGAGGAACGAAAGAAAATGCTCGAGTCGGAAGGCGAGGTTCCACCGCCCAGGCATTCACCCCAACTTCTCCAGACGCATCCGCAATCACATCATTCAAAGGTGCCGTCGGACGCACAGAAGAAAGCAGATGCCGTCCGCTTCGCCCCGATCCAGGATATCTCAAACGAAGATCAAATTGTCTGCCTGCGCGTGATGCTCGGAGAGTACGGCAATCATCCCGAAATCTGGCTCAGTCCCTTCCTCCGCCGTTTGACCGATGCATTGCCGGCGCTTGCGGATTACGAACGGAAGGCGCTATTGGGAGAGCTTGAGGATAAAGGCGCAATCGCCATTGAGATGCGCCAGGGGGAACCGTACGACTACCGTGTGATCATCGTGAACTACAATCACCCCGCCGTGCGCGAAGTAAACCCGGGCTAATTCGGCAGCGTTCCGTATTGGCAGGGAGCATTCGTACATTTGTAGACTGAACGCTGCAAAGATCAGCGCGAATTCGAGATTTATACGAGCATTCTACAATGAATAACGATACAGCGACACGAGCCGTGAGGATCGAAAAGGATTCTCTCGGCTCCATGGAAGTTCCCTCCAATGCCTACTACGGAATCCAAACGCAACGTGCACTCCTGAATTTTCCGATTTCCGGGATGGGGATATCGCAATTTCCTCATTTGCTTCGGGCGCTCGCCCTGGTGAAGAAGGCTTCGGCGCACGCAAACATGGAAATGAAGATTCTTCCTGTCGAGATAGGCGAGGCAATATCCCACGCATGTGACGACGTGCTGCAGGGAGATTATCACGACCAGTTTATCGTAGATGTTTTCCAGGGCGGCGCCGGAACATCGACAAACATGAACGCGAATGAAGTCATCGCGAACATTGCGCTCGAGTATCTGGGAAAACAAAAAGGCGAATACCAATACTGCCACCCGAACGACCATGTGAACCTTTCGCAATCCACCAACGACGTTTATCCCACCGCTACCCAGCTTGCTCTTTACACCCATCTCGATGAGCTCACGACGACAATGGGTGAGCTGAAAAACAGCTTCGAGCTGAAGGAGGTAGAGTTTGCGGATATCATCAAGATGGGACGAACGCAGCTGCAGGATGCTGTTCCTATGACGCTGGGGCAGGAATTCAGCACTTACGCGTCCATGATCGGCGAAGACATCAAGCGCATTCACGAAGCAAAGCAACTGCTGCGCGAGATGAACCTGGGAGCAACGGCAATCGGCACCGGGTTAAACGCTCCGGAAGGGTACACCGATCGCGTCCGGCTGTATCTCAATGAGTTCGCGCAGATTTCATTCGTGACTGCAGCCAACCTCATCGAAGAAACTCAGGACGTAGGCGTACTTGTGCAGTTAAGCGGCGTACTGAAACGCTTCGCTGTCAAGCTTTCCAAGACCTGCAACGATCTGCGGCTGCTCTCCTCAGGTCCGCGGGCAGGTTTGAATGAGATCAACCTTCCGCCGATGCAGCCGGGTTCATCGATCATGCCGGGCAAAGTGAACCCCGTCATTCCGGAGGTCGTGAACCAGATTTGCTTTACTATCATCGGCAACGATGTGACAATATCCATGGCAGCAGAGGCAGGACAGCTTCAGCTTAATGTGATGGAGCCGGTTATGTTCTTCTGCCTATCCCGCAACATCGACCTATTGCAAAACGGCTGCCGAACCCTTGCGAGAAGATGCATCAATGGTATCACCGCTAACAGGGAGATTTGCCGGATGAACGTTGAGCGAAGCATCGGCCTTGTGACCGCACTCAGTCCGATTCTGGGCTATGAGGTTTGTTCGGAGATCGCGAAGGACGCGCTCGGTACAGGGAAGAGTATCACCGAGATAATCCGGGAACGCGGATTAATGACAGAAGAAGAACTTGAGACGTTCCTGAAACCGGAGAACATGACAAAGCCGAGCTTCCTGCGGAAGTAGGCTTCTCGCGCCAATCATCTATGGTGCAACTGCCGTTTCATGCTCTAGCTCTGCCAGAGCTTTTGTAACCTCTCTCGCCGTGCTGTCAATCATCACCTGATAGTTGCGTATATGCGTCTCGGAGTCGGGATCCTTTGCCTTCAGGTGCTTTTCCAAATCTTGCGTCTCGTTCCAGAGGTGTTCAGCTCCCAGGTACCCCAGCATATTTTTCATCGTATGTGCGAGATGGGTGGCATCCTGGAAGTTCTCGTCCCGAACGAAGAGAATCATCTGGGTCGGCATTGGTACGTATTCTTGCAGGAATTTCCGAAGCATCTTCGTGTAGAACGGCGCGTTGCCGCAAATGAGCCGCAGTGCTTTCGGGGCATCGATCCCTGTCTGTACGAGGATCTGTATCCATTCGCTATCCCTATCGATATCCAACTCTTTGTGCAATGAATCTACAGAGCTCGCCGGCACGTGTTCCGGGATCCACTGCTGGAGTGCGCGGACCAGCTCTTCAGGTTCCACTGGCTTGCTCATGTAGTCATTCATCCCGGCGTCGAGGCAGCGCTTCCTATCTTCCGAAAGCGCATGGGCCGTCAGTGCGATGATCGGTATACTGCTGATATGATGCCTTGTGCGGATCTCCTTCGTTGTTTTGTAGCCATCCATAACCGGCATCTGGATATCCATCAATATCAGGTTGTACCTCGTACGATCAAGATGCTCCAGGGCAACCTTTCCGTTTTCTGCGATATCGAATTCGAAACCCAGCCGCTCGAGCATTTCGGAAATCACCTCCTGGTTGATCGAATTATCCTCGACCACCAGAATTCTACCGCTTCCCGCCATGCCCTTATACAGCGTAAATCGGTCATGATCGGCAGTGCGCACTTCAGAAGTGGATTTGGTAATTACTTCCAATAAGCCTTCCTGTATGGTATGGTACATTAAAGGCTTGCGTATGATAGAAGAGAATCCTGCGCTCTCAGCTCGCTCATACAGGGTCCCATTCCAATATGGTGGCGTGAGGAGAATCAGAGTAGCGTCCGACTCGCTTTGCGCCGTGAGCTGCTCGGCAATGGCGAATCCGTTCGTGTTCGACCACTCAAGATCGATGAGCCAATAATCGAATGCCGCTCCCTCGATCGCCTGCATGGCATCCTCCGTGGAGCTTGCTGATTGGACCTCGATGCCAATATTGCCGAGTGTGCGTTCGAGCGCGGTCCGCTCGGTTGAAAGCTCGCTGATAACGAGGACCCGCTTCGTGAGCAGCTTGTAGTCGATACAGTTTGCGATTGTCCGATGGTCCTGCTTCGGTTGCATAAACGGTATTGTACAGGTGAACGTCGTTCCATTGCCGAAGGTACTTTCCACTTCAATCGTGCCGCCCATCAACTCGACGAGCTGCTTCGAGAGTGCCAGTCCAATGCCGGCCCCGGCATGTTTCCGTGTAAGACTTCCATCCACTTGAACGAACGGTTGGAACAGTCTGTCCATGGCCGCAGGATCTATGCCTGCTCCGGTGTCCGTGACCGAGAACGAAAGAACCGCAGTATCATCGTTACTATCTTCCTGCCCAGTCACAGAAAGATAGATCTCCCCCTTCTCCGTATACTTCACTGCGTTGTTGAGTAAGTTGCACAGAACCTCGGTCACACGCCTCTCATCGCCGATGACTGTTCCGGGCAGCTTTCTCTCTGCTTCGTAAACGAGCGACAAGCCTTTCTTATAGGCATCCAGCGCAACGAAGTTCAGGGCTTTCTCGAGCGGCTGCTCCAGCAGGAATTCTTCATTCTGGATTTCTATTGTGCCGGATTCGACCTTCGATAAATCAAGAATATTTCCGATCACATCCCGCAGACTTTCAGCCGCGGCATGAATGCTTTCCATGAAGTACCGCTGCCGTGGGTTGACTCCTGATTCCATTGCCAGATGAGACATACCATGAATCGCATTCAGCGGCGTTCGGAGTTCGTGGCTCATATTAGCAAGGAATTCGCTCTTCGTTCGGTTGGCGCGCTCGGCATCTTCCTTTGCTTGTTCGAGGTAACGTTCCTTCTCCTTGATTTCGTCGATTCGCGTCACGACAGTTGCATAAAACCGCGGTTCTCCATTCTCATCCTTGATGATGAAGAAATCCTCCAGTACCTCAATTCGCTCACCCTGCGCATTGATAAAGGTATTCTCGCTTATCCACTGGCCCTTCTCCTCGATGATAGGAACGATTTCGCTGCGCAGCCGCGCTATGAAATCCTTCGAGTAGTATGGTACGAAGGAATTCCCCACTAATTCATCCAGCGATTTCGCGCCCAGAAGTTCTATCATCGGCGGGTTTGCGTAGACAACTTTCGTATTGAGGTCGGCGATCCCGAATGCCTGCCCCGACTCCTCCGCAAATCGTTCGAAGACTCGGAGGCGCGTTTCCAACATTTTCCGCTCAGTGATATTCGTGTGCGTACCGATGAGGCGGATGGGTGTACCTCGCTCATCCTTGATAATCTTGCCTCTTGCGTGCACGCGGACATAATCTCCTCGCTTATGCTGCAGACGGTATTCAAGATCGATTTTTTCGAGCGTTGATAGATATTCAATATCAAGGTAGTTGCTTGCATACTCCACATCGTCGGGATGCATGAGCTTGAAGGGAATTTCCAGATCATTGGGAAGCTCTGCATCCTCGTAGCCGAGCATGGCTTTCCAGCTCGGCGACATGTAGATCGTGTTCTCTGCAAGATCAACGTCCCAAAGTCCGTGCCCCGCTCCTATTAGAGCCTGGGATAACCGCTCCTCATTGAGCTTCAGAGTCTGCTCGAGTAATTTCCGCTCTGTGACATCCTCAGCGATTCCCTCGATGAAAATGAGAGTACCCTCCTCATCTTTCACTCCATGCGCGTGCGAGAGCACCCAACGCTTGCTCCCGTCGGGATGAGAATACTCCAACTCTGCGGTATATGTCCCGTCCCCTTCGGCCGCAAGCGCGTTGCGATGCTCCAATCTTGATGATACTTCTTCAGATAATGATGCAACATCACGGAAGTGCTTACCAACAGCCTCTTCAGGTGTAATGCCGTAGATATATTGGCAGGACGGACTGAGATACAAGAGCGTGCCATCTGGGGCGTATTGGAACACCAGTGTTTTATCCCCGAGGTTGTCGAGAATTCCTTTGTACCTGGCATGGCTTTCTTCGAGATCAAATGCTAGTTCTTTCTCCTCGGTGATATCCTGGGTAACGCCGAAAATATGAAGGTCGCTTTCTGAGCGCTCCAAATAGGAATTGATTGCGCGCACATAGCGAATACTTCCATCCGGGCGAACGATCCTGAATTCAACCTTGGTTGTTTCCTGCTTCTCTGCAGCGGACTGAACGAGTTCCGCTACCCAGCCTGCATCGTCCGGATGGATCATCTTGAGGAATAATTCGTGAGTCAGATCGATGCTCCCCGGTTCGTATCCATGGATCCGGTAGAGCTCGTCTGACCAATATAGTCGGTTTGTGCTGAGATCCAGACTCCAATGCCCCATTTTGCCCAAGCTTTGCGCTTCCTTGAGCAGCGCTTCGCTCTCTGCCAGTTCCAGCTCAAGTTCTTTGCGACGGGTGATATCCTCAGCGACGACCTCGATGCATTCGATCGCGCCGGCTGAATTTATTACGGGGTGGGCATGTGAGATATTCCACCGCCAGGAGCCATCCCGATGTTTGAAGGAGACCTCAATGGTGACGGTCTTGCCTGTCGCAAGCATTTCCTGTACTCCCGCCATAATCCGGGCTAACGATTCAGGCGAAAACTCGACAGCTTCCTGGAGTTTCTGTCCGACGCCTTCTTCCGGCTTATAGCCGAACATCGGTTCGACACTGGGACTCAGGTAGAGAAGCGTTCCATCCAGTGCATGGCGGAACATGGCGGTTGTATCGCCAAGATTTTCTATGAGTGATTTGAAATGCTCCCGGCTTTCCTCAAGCTCTTGAATGAGCGCCTTTTCTTCGGTGACATCCTGCGCAACTCCTAGTATTCTAGCAGGATCGCCATTGCTACGCTTCATTCTCTGGCTTCTCGATCGTACGTATCGTATC
>PABJ01000176.1 GCA_002699105.1 Ectothiorhodospiraceae bacterium
CCAAATCGATCCCGCAGCGAAAGCGGGATTCCTGATGACAGGCAGCGTACCCGAGCCCTTCACCTACTACCGGGATGTTCGCGTGCTTCCGGCAGGCAGTTCCCTCCGCATCGATGAGAGCGGTATACAGGAGCCCCGGCGCTACTTCTCTATTGCGGCTACCTTCAAGGAAGCGCATGAGAGGGGGTACGCGAAGACGACCGAGGATTATTTCGAAAAGGTGGCCGAGGCACTTTCGGATTCCGTTCGGCACCACATGATAGCCGACGTTACTGTCGGCGCCTTTCTTTCGGCAGGCATCGACTCGACCTCCCTTGTCGGCATCATGCGCGATATAGGGGTTGAGGATATCCAGACGGTGACGCTTGGATTCGATGAGTTCCGCGCCGATGCCCGGGATGAAACCCCGCTCGCCGGGAAGGTCGCAGCGCTGTACGCTACCAATCACCAGGTCCGGAATCTCGGTATCGACGAATTCCGCGAGGAACTGCCCCGCGTACTGCAGGCAATGGATCAGCCGAGTATCGACGGTATCAACACCTACTTCGTGAGCAAAGCCGCTGTAGAACGCGGCCTGAAAGTCGCCCTCTCGGGCCTCGGCGGCGACGAGCTCTTCGCCGGATACAACACTTTCGACGACGTTCCGGCTTGGGTCGGGAAATTCGGCACTCCCTCACGTATTCCGGGAGCGGCAAAGGCCTTCCGCAGCTTGTACAATCTTGTCGGCGGATTGAATCCTTCCCGCAGCCCGAAGATCGCAGGAGCGTTGGAATTCGGCGGCACGTATACGGGCGCTTATTACCTCCGCCGGGGCGTATTCATGCCCTGGGAGCTGGAATCTGTTATGCCGAAAGAGGAGGTCGCCGAGGCAGTTGAGCGGCTGAATCTGCTTGATAATTATTCTGGCGCGCTTGAGCCGGATCCCGGCACGGCCTACGGCCGCGTTGCGGCCTTGGAAGCGGGCCTCTACATGAAGAACCAGCTTCTACGCGATTCCGACTGGGCTGGAATGGCCCATTCGCTGGAAATCCGGGTTCCTTTCGTGGACTCGTATCTACTGCATGCGCTCGCCCCCGACCAAATTCGTTACGCCCTTCGTTACAAAAAGCGCCCAATTGTGTCTACTCCTCGGAAACCGCTCCCGGATTCGATCCGGAATCGCCCGAAGACCGGGTTCTTTGTTCCGATCCAATCGTGGCTGGAAGAGAATCCCGATATGGGTGCGTGGAGAGAGATACCGCCGCTGCGCGGAAAACACGTCCCCTGGGCACGGAAATGGGCATACACCCTCACACAACTCTGGGAAGCGGCCTAACGCTCAAATTTGTTTCGAGAGGCGTAATCCAGACATGACGGCTGGATGACGAATAGATATGACCGTTCTGTTATTTCTGGAAAATATTGGTAAGTTAGCTTCGGTAGCATTCGCCCAAGTCATCATATCCAATCAAGCTATGCTCTATACGTGCGTATCATTCTTACTGGCTGTGACGCTGATGCCTGTGTGCATCAATGTCGCAAATAGGCATGGTTTGTACGATACGCCGGATGGAAAACGCAAAACCCACCTCGGCAATATCCCGTATACCGGCGGGTTCTGCATCATATTTGCCTTTCTGACGGGCATGGGGCTCATGATTGCATTCGGGAACGAGCCGCTGCTTCACGGCCCTCCCGATCTTGTCACGATGTTCATCTACCTCGCCGAGGCAACGGTGATCATCGTCCTGCTGGGCATCTTCGATGACCTGCGCGACCTCAAGTACACGACGAAATTCATCTACCAGTTCTTCGCAGCTTCCCTCATCATCCTTGGCGCAATAAAGGTCGGGCTTTTCCCATCCGTGTTCGATATCGCCGATTCGAATGCCATCGTCTACTCCCTCGGCGCTGTGATTTCCATGCTGTGGTTTGTCGGCATGACGAATGCCGTGAACATGATCGACGGCATGGATGGCCTCGCAGGCGGCAGCACGCTGTTAAGCGCGATCGGATTGGGTGCAGTTGCACTCATGTGGGATAACGTTCTGATTGCCTCCGTGATGTTCGTCCTCGCAGGAACCCTGTTCGGGTTTATTCTTTACAATCGGCATCCTGCGCGCGTCTTCATGGGCGATACCGGCAGCATGTTCCTGGGATTCATTCTTGCCGTATTCGGCTGGATGCTGGTCGATAGCGGACCGAAGAGCATCGTTGCGATGTTTGTACCGATCGCCATCCTCGGATTGCCGATAACCGATACCCTGCTAGCGTTCTTCCGGCGGCTCGTTCGCGGTAAGAACCCGTTCAGCGCCGATCTCTTCCACATCCATCATATGATGAAGCTGAAGTTCAATTTGTCGGTGAAGCAGACCGTTGCGTGGCTGCAAGTCGTGAGCTTCGGCCTCGCTGGATTCGGTTTCCTCATGGCGATTGTTCCGGAACCCATCGGGTGGGTACTCTTGAGCGTACTTTCTCTCGGGATGCTCGGCTTCCTGCATGCGTTAGGCTACACTTCTCTCATCTTCAAGAAACCTGCCACAAAGCACGTCGTCGTCTACAAGCCGGCGACACTCACTGTCCCGCATCCCATGAACGGAGATGCGCTCGTCTCCGTACTCCATGCCAAGAATGGCGCAAACGCCCGCACGATGAACGGCAAGCACAGCTCGAACGGCAACGGTGCAGCGCTGAAGAACGGGAACGGCCATTCGAACGGAAACGGATATCATCCGTCTAACGGACATGGAATGCACGCAACGAACGGCAATGGCCATACATCCCCCAACGGCAGCAAGCATGACTCTCACGGCGAAGAGCAGCAGACCCGTGAGTCAGGGGATAGCTCCAGCAACGCTTCTTAACCCTACAGCCTGTTTTTACCATACTTGTACTCCGAATGTCCTGCAATTCGGAGTATTTTTGTATTTTAGAAATAATTCACGATTTCGATTTTCGGAATAAACGAACACCATCATTATGCCCTACAGAATTGCAGTTATAGGAACCGGCTATGTCGGACTAGTATCCGGTACCTGCTTCGCCGAAAATGGCAATACGGTAATCTGCGTCGATAACGATCAGGATAAACTTGAGAAAATGAAGGCCGGCAAGGTGCCGATCTACGAACCGGGCCTGCAGCCTCTCTTCACGCGCAATTTCAACGAGAAAAGGCTGACTTTCACCGACGATTTGAAGAACGCGGTTCTCGAATCACAGGTGATTTTCCTATGCCTCCCGACGCCGCCCAACGAAGACGGTTCGGCCGATCTTCAGTACGTCCTCAAGGTTGCGGACGATATCGGCAACATCCTCGCGGAAAACCCATCCAATGAGTTCAAAGTCATTGTAGATAAAAGCACCGTACCGATAGGAACGTCCGAGCTCGTCACGGATGCAATCAAGAAGAATTACAGCGGGGAATTCACCGTGGCGTCGAACCCGGAGTTCCTGCGCGAGGGATTCGCCGTCGAGGACAGCCTCCGCCCCGACCGTATCGTCATTGGGACGAGGGACGCCAGAGCAAAAGAGATCCTCACCGATCTATACGAGCCCTTCGTCCTGTCCGGAAATCCGATCATCGTCATGGATGAGAAGAGCGCCGAGATTACGAAGTATGCTGCGAACTCCTTCCTTGCCATGCGGATTTCGTTCATGAACGATCTCGCCAATCTATGCGAGATTGTCGGCGCCAACGTCGATAACGTGCGCCACGGCATTGGAACGGACACGCGCATTGGAAAGAAATTTCTCTTCGCGGGCGTCGGATACGGCGGCTCCTGCTTCCCCAAGGATGTGAAAGCGCTCTTAAAGACAAGCAAGGAGAATGAGCACCTGCTGCGCATCGTTCAGGCAGTGGAGGATGTGAACTACGACCAGCCCCGCCTGTTCTTCGAAAAGATCAATAAATACTTCAACGGCGACCTGAAAGGAAAGAAATTCGCGATGTGGGGGCTTGCATTTAAGCCCAACACCGACGATACGCGTGAAGCACCCGCGTTTATCCTCATCGATAAGCTGCTTGAGGCAGGCGCAGAGGTCGTGGCATTCGATCCGGAAGGTATGGAGAACACCCGTTCCCGTTACGGAGATAGAATCACGTATGCCGAAGGCGGCTACGATGCGCTTGAAGGCGCGAATGCGCTCCTGCTCGTTACCGAATGGAACGAATTCCGGAAACCTGAATGGCCGAAAGTACGTTCTCTTCTCCAGGAACCTGTCGTCTTCGACGGCAGGAATATCTTCGACTTCGAGGATATGGAGGAATTCGGGTTCGATTACTTCTCGATCGGGCGCCCTGCGGTACGAGCGAGAAAGTAGCCTCCGAACCTGATACGGCCGGACGGCCGATATAAAATTGCTTGGCGTTAGTATCCGAAGAACCGGATGCTAGCGCCTTGTTTGTTAGTAATGGATAAAGACGGACAACAATGATGAAGACAACGACTCTGCTTGCCGGGATACTGCTTACCTTGAGTAGCCAACTCTTTGCACAAGAGGGCGGTACGGGAAGCATACGCGGTAAGGTCTTTGATGCAGTGACTCAGGAGCCGCTTATCGGGGCGAATGTGCTGCTGGTAGATACCGAGATCGGTGCTGCGACCGATCTGGAGGGGAATTTCCTCATCGAGCGGATCCCACCCGGCACGTACCAGGTGCGTATATCCTCGATCGGATACAAGCCGCGCATCCAGACGGATGTCGTTGTCGCGAATGCCCGGCAAGTGGAACTGCGTATCGGGCTTGAGAGCACAGCAGTCGAGCTTGATGAAGTCGTAGTGGAAGCCGAGTACTTCATCGAGACGAGCGACAATCCGACGAGCACCCAGACCTTAAGCTATGAAGAAATCCGCCGTGCCCCGGGCGGGTTCGAAGACGTTGTCCGGGCAGTCGCAGTGCTTCCCGGAGTCGCACAGCCTATGAGCGGGAGGAACGACCTCATCGTTCGGGGCGGAGCGCCTTCGGAGAATCTGTACGTTGTTGATAATCTGGAAGTGCCGAATATCAATCACTTCGGGACGCAGGGCGCAACCGGAGGTCCGCTGAGCTTTATCAATGTGGATTTTGTGCGGGATGTGACGTTTTCCACTGGCGGCTTCGGTGTGCGCTATGGCGATAAGCTCTCATCGGTGATGCGGCTGAAGCTCAAAGACGGCCGTACCGACAGGATCGGCGGAAAAGCCACGATTTCTGCCACGCAGTTCGGTCTTAACACAGAAGGCCCGCTGCCGGGCAACGGATCGTTCATCTTCTCGGCACGCCGCAGCTATCTGGATTTTATTTTCAAGGCTGCGGATTTTGGCTTCGTGCCCGAATACTGGGACTTCCTCCTCGGCACTGACCACAACATCGATAAGAACAACGAGGTGAAGTTCTTATTCATCGGTGCGCTGGATAACGTGAACTTCTTCAACGATACCGAAGATAAGCGGTTCGAGAATTCGCGTGTGCTGGGCAACGCGCAGGATCAATACTTCTCATCGGTTTCCTGGCGACACTTGTTCGGCAGCGGGTTCATGACCTTCACGCTCGGACGCACGTATGTGGATTATTCATTCCTGCAGAGCGATTCGCTGCTGAATCCAATTTTCCAGAGCGATTCGAGAGAGGGGGAAACAAGTCTGCGCGCGGATGGCGTGTTCGTCATCGGCGATTCGCGAGAGCTCTCCTTCGGTGCACGAGGGAAGTATGTCAAAACGCTCGGCGAGTATGTCTTCCCAGTCGCCGCGGATACCGGCCTGGGTTTTGCACCTGAAGCCGGTGCATGGGATACCACGGCGTATAAATTCTCGGCGTATGCACAATTGAAACAAGGGATCTTCGACGACCTGAGCGTGATAGTCGGCGGGCGGTTGGATTATTTCAATCTGCTGGATAATCCTGCTGCGTTCAGTCCACGCGGTGCGATTTCGTATGATTTCAGCCAGGCAACCTCTGTCACGCTTTCGGGCGGCATCTACCGGCAGGCGCCGTCCTATGTATGGCTGACCTCGAACCCGATCAATACCAGGCTCGAGCATATTCGGGTGGATCAGCTTGTCCTCGGCGTCGATCACCTGTTGCGCAGCGACCTCAGAGTTCGCGTAGAAGGCTACATCAAGGAATACAGCGACTACCCCGCAAGCACGACGCGCGACTACCTGGTGCTTGCGAACACCGGCGCAGGCTTTGGCGGCGGCGAGGAAGACTTCGCCAGTTTCGGCTTTGATCCACTTGTCAGCGACGGGATGGGCATTGCGCGCGGTGTTGAATTCCTGGTGCAAAAGCGCCTCTCCGATATCCCCGTGTACGGCGTGCTGAGTGTGAGTATCAACGAGACGGAATTCACCGCACTCGACGGCGTCGAACGGCCGGGAGCGTTCGATCAGCGGCTTATCCTGAATCTCAGCGGCGGATATGTATTCGACGGCGGATGGGAAGCAAGCGCGAAATTCCGCTACGGAACAGGGATGCCCTACACCGGCTTTCTCGCCGACGGTTCTCGGGACTTCGCCAACTACAACGGCGAACGCCTGCCCGACTTCCATGCGCTCGATGTCCGGGTCGATAAGCGATGGAATTTCGAAAGCTGGAACCTCATCACCTTCATCGATATCCAGAATATCTACAACCGGGAAAACATCCAGGGATACCGTTGGGATGTCCGGAACAACAAGGTTGAATCCACGGGCGGCAGTATCGGCATATTGCCGAGTATCGGTGTGAGCGCAGAATTTTAGATTCCCAGCTTCGCTGGTATCGGGCGATTTTCGTAAACTTATTGCGATGATCTACCAGCAGATTGCCCTCATAAAACTCGCACGCGGTGCCCGAAAACTGGAAAAGGACGGGCAATGGCATCCATTCGGGGAGGATGGGGCTGCGTATTATCGCGTTGTCGGGAAAGTCATGCAGCGGGTGCGCTTCAGCGACGGCGAGGATGAAGATTTGCTCGCACTTTTCGAGGAGATACGGCCTTTTCCCGGAAAGCTTGCCCGCGAGGGCTTCCGGGCTGGCGTGCATATTCGGATCGAGGACGATCACTTTACGCTGCATAACATCATGTTTCGCGCGTTCTTCGGCTGGGAAGCCTTTGCGAAAGCCGTCGCGGCGTTTGGTGGGCGGCTGGAGTTCACCGGGAGCAATGCGCTCGAATACCGCAGCACAATGGATGAGTTCAACGAAGAAACGTTGCGGCATGCACTCATTTGCGCAAAAGCCGTCACCACTGTAGCCCCCCAAATTGCCGAGGATATCAAGCTCGGCATTCCTCATTCGGAGTCCGAAATCATCGGTCTGCTCAAGACCGCCTATACCGTGATTGACGAAGAGATTCCCGTGCCCAAACCGAAGAAATCCGACCGGAAGCGTAAGGACGGCCCGCCGCCGCAGGCGACCTTGTTCAACGAGGATGCGTAGCCTGTGACGACACGCGTGCTGCATACCGCAGGCAAGGATGCCGATCCGAGAGCGATAGCATTCGCTGCGGAAGAGATTCGGGACGGCGGACTTGTCGCGTTTCCGACGGAGACAGTGTACGGACTCGGAGCCGAAATCTACAATGAGGGCGCGATACGGAAAATCTTCGAGGTGAAGGGCAGGCCGCCGGATAATCCGCTGATCGTCCATATTGCCGATCCGGAGCAGGGTATTGAGCTCATGCAGCAGGTACCCGATAGATACAATGTCTTGGCAACGGCGTTCATGCCCGGCCCGCTGACGCTCGTCGTACAGCGGAACGCATCGGTGTTGGATGTCGTCACGGCAGGACTCGAGACGGTAGCGATCCGCATGCCCTCGCATCCGCTTGCCCTTGAACTCATCCGCGCAGTTGGTGCGCCGCTCGCAGCGCCCTCCGCCAATGTCTCCGGCAACCCGAGCCCAACCACGGCTGAAGAGGCGTACGAAGAGCTGGACGGCAAAGTCGCCTTCATTCTCGACGGCGGCCGCTCGGATATCGGGATCGAGTCGACCGTGCTGGATATCACGGGGAGCAAGCCGGTAATACTTCGTCCCGGGATGATCACGGGAGAGGATATCTCCGGTGCTTTGCACGAGGATGTCCTGCACGCTAGCGAAGCGGGGGAGGTCCGTTCCCCGGGCGTGAAGTACAGACATTATATGCCCGCCGTGCCGATGACGCTGTTTGCCGGTCAGAATGCTGAAGACGGCATTGCTGCGGCGGCGGAACGGCTCATCGCAGAGGGGCAGCGCGTTGGTGTGCTCGCTCCGGAGAGGATGAAGCGGATTTCACATACCCTGTTCTATTCGCTCGGCAAAGGAGCGACGCTCGATTACGCAAAGTACATGTACAGCGGACTGCGGTTCTTCAGTGCCCAGCAGGTCGATGTATTGCTTTGCGCCGGCATCGAGGAAGAGCACCAGGGATTGGCAATTATGAACAGGCTGCGCAAGGCAGCTACGACCATCAGGGAAATTGACGAGGAGGATTTGTGAGAGCATTCTGTGCCCTATACCCGGACAGCGAGGGACTGGATCAGATATTTCAGGTACTTCGCCAACTGCGCGAACACCCTTTCCCCATCCGCTGGGAAAAACCGGACCACATCCATGTAACGCTGAAATTTATTGCGGACATCGACCCAGCCGTATTGGATCAAGCGATCGGCGATGTAAGCAAGACCGTTACCTCGATGGACTCGTTCCGCTTCCGCGTCGATACGTTGGGGGCGTTCCCGAACCCGGCAAAGCCCCGCGTCGTATGGGTAGGCTCGGATTCCACACCGGACAAAATCGCAACGCTCCACGGGCTTTTTGAGGATGCATGCGCAAACTACGGTGTGCGGAAGGAGCAGAAGAAGTTTACTCCGCATTTCACGATCGGGAGGACGAAGAAAAATGGTCGCGTCGAAAACTTGAAAAATGCCTTTGAGACAATTAGCTTTCAACCTTTCGATGTCGTCTTTCGGGCGGTTCGTATTATGGAAAGCACATTGACGTCTCAGGGAGCAATTCATAAGGAGTACCGCAGACTGACATTCGGCAATTCGGAATAACTATTCGCACGATTTACAACAGGAGAGCGAGATGGCTGACGCTAACGATGGCAAGCTGAAAGCGTTGGAAAACGCAATAGACACCATTACCAAAGCACACGGTAAGGGTGCAATCATGAAATTAGGGGAGGGAGTTATTCAGCGTGCTGAAGCAATCTCAACCGGCTCCATTTCCCTTGATGCTGCACTTGGAATCGGCGGCGTTCCGCGGGGACGCGTCGTTGAAATTTACGGACCGGAATCTTCCGGTAAGACGACAATCTGTCTGCATATCGTCGCAGAAGCGCAGCGGAAAGGCGGCATGGCTGCGTTCGTCGATGCCGAGCATGCGCTCGATATCGGGTATGCGAAGAAGATCGGTGTGGATGTTTCCAACCTGTTGGTGTCCCAGCCGGAATACGGCGAGCAGGCCCTCGAGATCGTCGAGACGCTTGTCAGAAGCAATGCTCTCGATGTCGTCATCGTCGATTCCGTCGCGGCTCTCGTGCCGCGTTCCGAAATAGAAGGAGAGATGGGCGATCCGACGATGGGCACCCAGGCACGACTGATGTCCCAGGCGCTCCGGAAGTTGACAAGCTTCATCAATAAAAGCCGTACCACAGTGATGTTCACCAACCAGCTTCGCTCCAAGATCGGAGTGATGTTCGGCAATCCCGAGACGACGACTGGCGGTAACGCACTGAAGTTCTACTCCTCCGTGCGGATGGATATCCGCCGCAGGGATGTGATCAGAGACGGCTCGGATATCGTCGGGAACCGTGTGAAGGTGAAGATCGCCAAGAACAAACTCGCTCCGCCGTTCAAGGAAGTGGAATTCGATATCATGTATAACCAGGGTATCTCCCGCATCGGCGATCTCCTCGATATGGGCGTCGAGATTGGTGCGATCCAGAAGAGCGGCTCGTGGTACTCCTACGGCGACGAACGCCTCGGGCAGGGACGCGAAGGCGTGAAGAAGGTGCTCGACGACAGTCCGGAACTCCTCGAACAGATCGAACTGGAAGTCAAGAAGAAGCTCGGGTTCATCGATGGCGAACCGGCGGCGGTCCCGGCCGAAGAAGGTGCGGCGGACGATAAGGATTCCGGCAAAGCGAAGAAATCGAAATAGCGTCGTGTGCAGCACGCGTTTCACCATACTTGTAGTTATTATCGCATCCCTTTGGGGATGCGATAATTCTTTTACGCCGAAGACAGAGTTTTCGCCTCAGCTCGTTGCTTTCCTGGTTCTCGATAACACGAACGATATTACCGTTGTCCGGTTGGCGAGGACCTACGATGCCGAACTGGGCGATATCGGAAACCCCATCACTCCGACCACAATCGATAGCGCGAGGGTGGAGCTTCGCCACGGCGCAAAGCTCTATGTATTCAGGGATACCGTCATCGACGAGGAGCGCGTGTGGTTTAATCCGGATGTCGAGGTAGAGCAGAACGGAGAATACCGTCTCCTCATCATCGCCGACGAGTTCGAGGAAGTGCGCATCGCAATCAATGTCCCCAGCGATCCGCAAATTTCTATGCGGATTAATACCGATCCCGGACGGCGGGTTGAAAGCATCCGGCTGGTGAGTAATGCATTGAGCCAGGAAGTGCTGGCAAAAGGGTATCTGTTCCGGCTTGAATTCCGTTATCTCGATGAGAGCGTCTCCCCGCCCGTCCTGAAAGTTGTCGACGTTCCGGTGGGGCATTCGGAGGAGACTGGGGAATATTACTATCCTCAAGTCCAGCGGGAAGACATCATCTCGTTCAGGCAGTATTACCTGCGTGCCGCCCTGGATCAGCTGGGGGTCGTGTACGACAGCGCCCATAAAGTCACCGCGTACGGGTACATGTACAGCCTGGATGAGAACTTCTTCAACTACTACAAGCTCGTGAGAGGTTTCGACGATCCTGCCACGGTGCGGCTCGACCATCCCGATATCACGAATTTGGGTCACGTGCGGGGTGTGTACGGCGCTATTCTGCGGGATTCGACAATGCGGCGGCCGTACAACGCATTCAGTCCCTAGCGCTGGATTGTAACCATCTCTTCTATTACATTGTATCTTTTACGGGCAGTGTACATCTCTGCCTGGTACCAGTTTCCAATTTCTGAAGCCCGATGAACGCACGTTTTCCCAGATACATTCTCCCGATCCTTTTCGCTGCCGTCTTAGCTGCAGGCTGCGATAATACATTTGAGCCGAAGGCCGAGTTCGAAGAGCGCCTTGTGGTGTTCGCAATCCTCGATAAATCTGCGCCGAAGCAGATCGTGCGCCTCGAAAGCACCTACGATGCTGAATTCACGAACCCCGATCAGGCGAAGGAGAAGCGGACCATCCGCGACGTCGATGTCATCATGAATGACGGATTCGGCTCGTACAGGTTCGAGCGTGAGGCAATCGTTGAGGAAAATGGCGATACATCCTATATCTGGGTGAATGAAGACCTCGATCCCCGGGAAGGGCGCTCCTACAACCTGCGGGTTATCCGCGACGGCGAAACGATTGCCATTGCCGATGCGCAGGTCCCAAGCCGTTCGTTTATCAGGATGAGTGTGCGTACCGGAGCGAGCTCGGCGAAGGGCGTGAATGTCAGTGCCGGCGCGATCAGTACATCGGCCACGCCGCAAGGCTATTATTTCCGGCTGTGGGTTCTCGGTACCGCGGATGTGGACGGCGAAATCCGGGTCATCAGGCAGGAAGTCCCGTACGCGTACAACGACGCCACGGGCGAATTCCTTCTCCCGAAGCCTGTCCGCGCTTCGGAAATCAGCTTTCCTGTCGACTACGTCCAGAACGCGAAAAGCGACCTGCTCACGCAATATCCCAGCGCCACGAACTTCATCGTCATGGCGATCGGCTATACGATGGACGTCAATTTCTACAACTACTACAAGACCGTGCGCGGTTTCGACGATCCGGTAACCGTCCGCCAGGACCGTCCGGATATAACGAATATCACCAATGGCATCGGTGTATTCGGTGCGACCGTTGCGGATACGATCGCCAGAACGTATAATTCGTTTATCGGCTCGTAGAACTTCAACCCGGGTAGTTGTTGCCCACCATTACAAAGCTCGAACGCCAGAAGAAGAATACATCACGGATCTCGGTATTCGTGGATGGGGAGTTTGCATTCGGTGTACACGAGCAGGTAGCACTGAAGTACTTCCTGAAATCGGGCATGGAGCTTCCCGCGGATCTGCGCAGAAAGCTCGAATACGACGAGACCATCTCGGAAGCACGCATCGTTGCAGAGCGGTATCTTGCGCGCAGTATGCGCACGGAAAAGGAAGTGCGTACCCGGTTGCGGGAGAAAGACTTCCGGCAGGAAATCATCGATATCGTCGTAGAAGCGCTTCTGCGGGATCATCTTCTCGATGATGCGCGGTATGCCGAGGCATTTATTCGCAGCGCCCAGCGGCTGAAGCCCAGATCGCGGCAAAAGCTCCTCATTGATCTGCGAAAGAAAGGGGTCGCCGAGGAAACTGCCCGCGCAGCACTGGAAGAGGCCGAGGAGCCCATCGATGATAGCGAAACCGCCGAACTCATCGCTGCCAAGTATGTCGCTACCCACAAAGGCGTCGAGCCGGAGAAGCTCAAACGGCGGCTCTTCGGTTACCTGCAGCGCCGCGGATTCCGCGCGGGGGATATCTTTCCGGCAATCCGCAGCGTCCTCGAAAACGACTAGGCCGGGGTTTCACATTCAGCGCCCTATCCCTATCTTACACGTCACGGAAAAACTGAAAGAAAGGATGTGCGGAGGTGCAGCAATTCCTCTCCCCTGAACCCAAAGTTCACCTCGAAAAAGCATTTACTACCCCCTTCAAGAATGTCATTGCCACCGCCAGGACGTGCTATTCCTCGAAAGGCATTATCCAGGATAGCGACGTCGATCTGGAGCGGTTTACTCCGCTAGCCAAAAGCATCTTCGAAGCGGGGCACCATACCACGTTCCAGCACGCCCAATTCCAGTTCAGGCTGGAGAATATCTCCAGGCAGTTCATCTGGTCCTTTCTTCACAGCCACCAGTTTTACAACTCCGAACAGGTAAGCCAGCGCTACGTCGAAGTAAAGCCGGGCAACTACGCCGTTCCGCCGCTTGAGGGGGAGGCCAAGTCGCTGTACGTGAATACATCGGAAAAGCTGTTCGAGCGCTACCGCAAGCTCATCAATATGCTCCACGATCCTGTGGCGGTGGAGTATTTCGGGGTGTTTCCGGCACGCACGCGCTTCGCTGAGAAGTACCAGAACCCGATCAAGAAAAAAGCGATGGAGATCGCCCGGTACGTGCTCCCGGTCTCCATGTTCGCGTACATGTACCACACGATAAGCGGCATCTCGCTGCTGCGGTACTATCGCCTCGCAAACCAGATGGATACCCCGCTGGAACAGCGCATCGTGCTACAGAAAATGGTCGACGCCATGCTCGCCCACGATCCGGGCTATGAAGCTGTGCTTCAGCAGCCGCTGGATGCGGAGGCATATCCGGAATTTGACGCGCTTTCCGGCAACGGCGTCCCTCCGAAGACTGCGGAATTCCTGTCTGAATTCGACGCCTCGCTTGACGGGTATACGTCGAAGCTCATCGACTATAAAGTCAATGCCGAGGCGGTGTTAGCGGATGCTGTTCGCGAAGTGCTCGCTAAAACCAAGGCGGAATTGCCGGATGGTGAAGCGATCGAGATGGTACTCGACCCGGGCAAGAACAAACTCCTCGGCGAATCGATGGTGCTGACGACGCATGCGAAGGTTTCGCGGGCGATGCACCACGTGCACTACACATTCAGGCGGAAGATCAGTCACACGGCGGATTCGCAGGATCAGCGGCACAGGATGGTCCCGGGCTCCAGGCCCGTGCTTTCCGCACACATGACGGATGAACCGGACTACATTACCCCGATCCTCGTCAAGGCCAGGCCGGAGATCGAGGAGTACTATCACGAGAGCATGGAAATTGCCTGGGATGCATTCGCGAAGCTCAGATCGCTCGGCGTGAGCAGCGAGCATGCGATGTACGTACTCCCGAACGCGCTCTCGGTGCGTTTCACTGAATCCTCCGATCTCCTGCATCTCCATCACAAACACGCGATGCGCCTCTGCTACAATGCCCAGGAAGAGATATGGCAATCGTCCCTGGATGAAGCGCGGCAGATTCGGCAGGTGCATCCGCAGATAGGGAAGTACTTGCTCCCTCCCTGCACGATCCGCGATTATGCAGGACTGCGCCCGGTCTGCCCGGAAGGCAAGCGGTACTGCGGCGTGAAAGTTTGGAAGATCGACCTCGACGAATACGAGCGGGTGATTTAGCAACTCCCGTCCTGGCTGAAATATTCGTATTTTTACTGGAAGAGCGTTATTGATACAGACAAAGAAGCACGTATGAATATTTCCGATACATTACGCAATGCCGGGCTTGTCGGGGCAGGAGGCGCCGGATTTCCGACCTACGTGAAAACGAAGGCCGAGATCGATTATCTGATCGGCAACGGGGCCGAATGCGAGCCGCTGCTGCACAAAGATGCGCGCCTGATGGAGGCGGAAGCTCCCCGCGTCGTGCGCGGGATGCAGCTTATGGCCGAGGCGACAAAGGCGAAAAACTGCGTCATCGGCATCAAGTCGAAGAACCAGGGCGCAGTGGATGCAATTCGTGCCGCGGCGGAAGGGACGAATGTCACCATTCATGAACTCCAGGACTACTACCCTGCAGGCGACGAGTACGAGCTGGTACACGAAATTGCGAAGCGCCTCATCCCGCCGAAGGGCATCCCGCTGGACGTGGGCTGCGTGACGAACAACGTCGAGACGTTCTTCAACGTCGCGCGCGCCGTGGACGACGGCGTGCCTGTGACGCATAAGTGGCTCACGATTACCGGCGCAGTCCGGGAGCCCATCACCGCCGTTGTTCCGATTGGAACGACATTCCGCGAGTGCATAGAGCTTGCCGGCGGATCGACGCTCGATGAGTTCCAGATGTCGTTGAACGGCATCATGATGGGGCAATGGGAGACCGACACCGAGAAGCGCGTTACGCGCACAACAGGCGGCATCATCGTCCTGCCGGTCGATCATCACCTGATGGTGCGCCGGAGCCGGGAACCGGCCAAGATGCACCAGATCGGCAAATCTGCCTGCGATCAGTGTACGTTTTGCACGGAACTCTGTCCCCGCTACCTCCTCGGCTACGACGTGCAGCCGCATAAGGTGATGCGGAGTCTTGAGTTTACGCTTGCGGGCGAGGCCATGTGGAATAAATGGGCGGACCTGTGCTGCTCCTGCGGGCTCTGTACGCTCTACGCCTGCCCTGAGGACCTCTATCCCAAGGAAGCTTGCGACAGGGCGAAGGACGATCTCCGTGAACGCGAGGACGGCTGGTCCGGCCCGATGGAAGTGGAAGCGCACCCCATGAAGGAGTACCGCAAGGTCCCGGTGAAGAGCCTGATGAAGAAGCTCAATCTCTTGAAATATGAGCATCACGCCCCGTTGACCGAGAAGGCGCTTGAGCCTGACATGGTACGGATTCCGCTGAAGATGCATATCGGGGCCCCGGCTCAGCCTGTGGTTGCCGTCGGCGACAGGGTGCAGTGCGGGCAGCCTATAGCAGAGACGCCTGCCGATGCCCTCGGTGTGACGATCCATGCCAGTATCGACGGTGTCGTATCGGCTGTAAACGGCGAGATCGAGATCCACCGGAGCTGATGCGCCCTTGATAGCACACGCGTATTTACGTACATTAGAAGTTTAGATGGACCAAGTCCCTCGCAACGCGATCATACCCAACCCCGCCAGGTCCGGAAGGAAGCAACGGCCGGTATAGACGTGTGTGACGGGGGTCGCTTGGTCCTCTTTTTTTCTGTACCGCGGCAGTGCCGCACCCCTCAAAATTGGAAATATAATGCAACGGGCAGGTCGTAACCTGCCCGTTTTGCGTTTGCAGAGATAATATCTTGGCTATTTGGAGAGAACGATCTGCCGGACGTCAGTGCCGTCATCGGTGACGAGATGGACGAAGTAATTCCCGGATGGTAGTCCCGCTCCGTCGAAATAGCTCGTGTATTGCCCGCGCGGCAGCTCCGCATCGAACAATGTTGCGATCTTCTCGCCCGCTGCGCTGTAGACAGTGAGCAGCACATGGCTCGTAACACGGATGGAGTAATGAATTGCCGTGCGCGGATTAAATGGATTCGGGGTATTCGGCAGAATCTTCGTTTCGAGGCGTTCCTCTGTCGTGGGGTGCAGGGCGCGTTCGCAGAGACCGCTGACGGTGATGAGGCCGTTCTCCGCTGATGCGAAGGTACATGACGTTGCCACATCCGGCGGGGAAATGCCGATCTCGCTTTTTTCGCTGACATTCAGCGGCGTTGTCTCGAACGTGACGTACGCCAGGATACCGCTATCGACCACGGCTTCAGTCCCGGTTAGCGTGATTCGTGCGCCGTTGGAGGTCTCCTGGAAGTCTGTCTGGTAGCCCTCGGTCAGCTCGGACGGGAGGACTTCGACGATCCTCATGATGAGCTTGTTGTAGGTCATTTCCCATTCGAACGATGTCGCTGGGCGGTTATCGGTGATGCGGGTCAACTCGATCGGTACGGTGATCTGCTCGCCGGACTCAATGACGAAGTCGCGGTTCATGGCGACATCCACGTAGGAGAAGGTCGTCGTGTCGTAGGGTAGATCGAACGTTGCGGAGGCGCGGGCCGTTCGGCCGCCTACCCGCACTTCGATTTCGACGGTGACCGTTTCGCCGTTCAGGCAGTCGATAAGGGACTCGTACTGCAGCTCACAAACGCCAGTTGGGGTCAGTTTACGGCTTATCTCGAGGTAGAGTTGCTCAAGCTGGGCCGGGTTGGTCGTCTGGAAGAAATCACCGCCGGTGGCTACGGCTAGTGTCTCCAACTCAGTAATATCCAGCTGGTCACCCAAGCCAATAGTATATACCGTCACATCATTGGCAACTGCGGCCTGTTCCACGTCTATATACTCAACGGGATCACTCTCGTTATCCTTTCCGTCAGTCATGAGGATCATAATTCGGCGGTCGGTACGCGAGATGAGTTCGGAAATTCCGCGACTGGCTGCAAGCCATAGCGGTGTGCGTCCGGTGGGATTCCCCATCGCATCGATGGAGTTTTTGATCTCGTTTTTATCTTTGGACCAGTCTTGTTCGATCTCGATATCGGGGCTGCCTAAGAAACCCCTTGTAGAAAATGAAATGACCGCTATAGATTCATTGGGGCCGATGTTATCGACAAAGGTTTTTGCTGCGGTTTTAAGCTGATTCCATGCGCCACCGGAGCTCATGCTGCTGCTCCGGTCGAGGACAAGCATGATTGAGCTTTGGAACTGCTCAACCGAGTCGATGCAGCTCCCTGTGATGGGTGCCTGGACGACGCCGTTTTCGAAGACGGTGAAGTCCGTCACCTCCAGGCCGGCAAAAGGAAAGCCCTGATCCAGGACGCTGATCTTTGCAGCGATGGACGGGAAGTTGCTCGCATCGAGGCTATCGATGGTGATGGTGAGCTGCGCGTTACCCTGCATCGAAGCGAATACAAACATCACAGCGATGACGGCAATTGCGCGAATACGGCGAATACTGTCTCTACGGATCATGGGCGTTGACCGTTCGGTTTAGGATTTCAATGAAAGTAGAAAAAGGTATACTATGCCATAGTATACTCTCTTATCAAGACACACGCAATGCCGAAAAAGTTATTCTATTCTCCGGGAAAATTGCATCGGCTCAAGACATGGGCGCGCATCTACCGTAATAACACGGTTACCGCGGTATTTGTATCACTTTTGCTGCCGTTTTTTTGCGGAATCGGCCAGAATGCCGGAAAACTTGCCATCGGGCGGAGCGCGATGGTCTCCTCTGCAAGCCCGTATGCAAGCCGGGTCGGGCTGGATATCCTGCGTCAGGGCGGGAACGCCGTGGATGCTGCTGTCGCGATGGGGTTCGCACTGGCGGTAACCTATCCCTCAGCGGGGAATCTCGGCGGGAGCACCTACCTGATTATCCGCATGGCGGATGGACGCGAAGCTGCGATCGATGCGCGCGAGGTAGCACCGCTTACTGCCGCAAGGGATATGTATCTCGACTCGGAGGGCGAAGTCATAGGCGGACTTTCGACCGCCGGAGCGCTGGCTGCAGGAGTGCCCGGCACTGTGGACGGGCTGCTGACCGCATTGAAGGACTACGGCACATTATCGCGCGAACAGGCGCTTGCACCCGCGATACATCTCGCAAAGCACGGATTTGCTATCCACGAACGTCTTGCAGCGCTGTTCAGGATATATGAAAGCGATCTGCGGCAGTTTCCTTCGTCCGAAAAAGTGTTCTTCAACGGCGCTGATACATATACAAAGGGCGATATATGGAAGCAGCCCGAACTCGCTGCAACACTCCAGCGAATTTCCGATAGCGGAAGGGCAGGTTTTTATTCGGGGACGACGGCCGACCTCATCGCCGCAGAAATGGAGAAAAGCGGCGGTATCATAAACCACCGGGATCTGGAGGAATACACATGTATCACACGGAAGCCTGTTCGGGGCGCATACAAGGGGTATGACATCCTCTCGATGCCTCCATCGAGCTCCGGCGGTGTTGTGTTGATTCAGATATTGAATATGCTCGAGCAATTCGATGTTGGTGCATATAATCCCGGCGATCCCGAGTACATACATATACTTGCCGAGTGCATGAGGCGTGCATTCGCCGACCGTGCATCGAAGCTCGGAGATCCGGCGTTCGTTGATATCGATGTGGAAAAGCTCATATCGAAGGAATATGCCCAAGCAAAGGCGCGTTCTATATCTATGACTGTAGCGACACCCAGCGAACAGATTGGCGAAAAGCAGTTAATCCGGGAAGGCATGAACACGACCCACTACTCGGTCGCGGATAAATTCGGGAATGTCGTATCCGTGACGACGACAATAAATAGCACACTCGGCAGCAAGCTGGTTGTGGATGGGGCGGGATTCCTGCTAAACAACGAGATGGATGATTTCAGTATAAAACCCGGCATACCGAACCAGTACGGCCTCGTAGAAGGCGATGCAAATGCGATAGAGCCGGGGAAACGAATGCTGAGTTCCATGACGCCTACGGTTGTATTGCGAAACGAGAAACCCGTGATGGTCGCCGGTTCTCCGGGCGGACCCACGATTATAACCGCGGTGCTGCAAGTGATATTGAATATTCTGGAACACAATATGCTGGCCTCCGATGCCGCCGCGGCAAAACGAATACATCACCAGTGGGTGCCCGATCAAATACGCTATGAATCGGGAGCGCTTACAGCGAATACACAGCAATCGCTGCAGGAAAAGGGACACATACTTCGCGAAGTATCGGAGATGGGGCGGATCGATTTGATAGTGCTCGATCCGGTTACCGGTATGAAATACGGCTGCTCGGACCCGAGGGGGTATGGCGCGGCATTAGGGTATTGATGCTGTGTACTGGAAAATTTCCCTCGCTCTACCGTCGGTTCAAATGTTGTAGGAAATATCTACATTCCGTCCGTCTCTGCGTGAATATACCTCCCTGAATGGCTAGAGGCTTGTACACATTTTTACATCTTTGTACGAATACCGTTGGATTTGGGATAATCTATGTGCTATATTCTTTATAATTGATCCCTATTCACGCTTTGATCAATATCTCCGTATCGCTTTCGGAATTATGTAGTATCACATTCATCCGTATCAATACAAGGTACAAAGGAGAGCTATGGACTCTGTAGCTGAAATCAAAAAAACCATTGCCGATCTCGAGAAACACACCTCGTTACGGCAGATTGCCATCCAGAGCGGAGTGAATTACATCACACTTCGCAATATCAAGTTTGGCAAATCCAGCAGTGTGACCGAACGCGTTGCAAACGCCATCAAGAAGTTTGCGAAGACGTTCGATCCCGCAAAGGCC
>PABJ01000177.1 GCA_002699105.1 Ectothiorhodospiraceae bacterium
AATTCGTAATTCGGGTTCGGTTGCCAGTGATATCGACGCGTTCCTCCGCGAAGAGTTGCAGCGCCTCCGGATACAGGGCATGTTCGACGGTCAGAACGCGTGCAGCAAGCGTATCCTCCGTGTCGCCGTCCATGACGGGCACGGCACGCTGCAGGACGATCGGCCCGCGGTCAAATTCTTCGTTCACCACATGGACAGTGGCACCGCTCAGTTTTGCCCCAGAAGCGAGTACCGCCTCATGCACATGTTTGCCGTACATTCCTTTCCCGCCAAATGATGGTAGCAGCGCTGGATGGATATTGAGAATATTGTTCCTGTAGCGCTGAATGATTTCCGGTTCTATAAGCCGCATATACCCGGCAAGCGCGATGAAGTTTACCGAGTGCCCCTCCAGCGTCTCAAGGAGGGGAGCAACACTTGCGGATTTGCTGTGCACGTATGCCGGGATGCCGCATTCAGCCGCATAGTCAAGCGCCTTTATACCCGGTTTACTTGCCACGACCAGCGCAAGCCTGGCATCCAGCGTGCCGTTTAGCACAGCGTTGTGGATGGCGCGAAAGTTACTACCGGTTCCGGAGACGAATATTGCGAGGTGGAGCATAGGTAATCGAATATAATCTCCCAACTTACGGAATTCGGCTTCCATGCGCAAAGGCGGATGCTGGTTGATGGATGACCAAGTGTGGAACTTTGGCCGATTTCTCGTATGTTTCATATAGTAACTGCTTTATCAAGCCGATTGTGGAGCGCAGAATGAACCCAGAATCCATACTTCAGAGTCCTCTCGATTTCCTCCGGTATATGCGGGAGGCAGGGTACCCGGTATTTCATCTCTCGAATATCTTCAAACGTGATGTGCAATATGCCATCAGAGACTACTTCCGGATGAATTTCAAGAAGGACATCGGGACGAGGAAAAGCCTGGAGCTATCAGACAAGATGATGAAGGCACTGGAAGACGAAGGACTAGTGAAGGCATTCCAGGGCAACGCCTGGACGCTCTATCATGAGGAGTTCCTTCTTCCACCGCAGGAAGAAGAAGAAAAGAAAGAGACTGCCGAAGAGTCGGCATAAGTTCACGTCCGTAAGGAATTCTACTGGAATTGGGACTAACTTTGTAGTAAATTAGTACCGGATAAAAGAACGAGAATCCAGAAATACGAGGATAGATATGAGTGAAGCAACACTCGACGCACAGCAAACGATTACGTTGACAGAGAAGGCCATTGCCGAGATCAGCAACATTAAGCAGGAGAACGAAATCCCCGATGAGTTCGGGCTTCGTATTGGCGTAAAAGGCGGTGGGTGCTCCGGTCTGACCTACGCGCTCGGTTTCGATAGCGAAATCAAAGAGACAGACGAAGTGCTTGAAATCGAAGGCGTGAAAGTCGTCATCGATGCCAAGAGCATGTTCTATCTCGGTGGTACGGAACTGGATTACACAGACGGTCTGCAAGGTAAGGGCTTTGTGTTTAACAATCCGAATGCACAGCGCACCTGCGGTTGCGGCAGCTCCTTCGGCGCCTAAATCTCGCACAACCGCAATATGGTTTGAAACGTCCGCTTGGAGCGGACGTTTTTTATTTCACCACCACTTTTCTATGAAGCATCTTTTTTGAGGATGTAACGATGTTGGTGATGTATATACCAGGGGAGATTCCTCTCAGATCGACCGTGTAACTGGTGCCCGATATAGAATCATCCAGTACCAATTCGCCAGCGAGATTGAACATACGGACCCTTAGGATTGGTTCTCTGGACAATATAAGCACACTGCTGTTCCCTGGATTTGGATATAGATACACAGATCCCGGATACCTGAGGTCTTCTATGGAACTAACTTTTGTGCAGAGCGTATGAGCAGAAAAGAAATCCCACAGCTCTTCACTTGCCTGTATATCCTCGTTCGTCTCTCCGGCGATTAGCTCGTAGTTGGGGATTTCTACTCCCGGCCATGTATGTCCACCGCCGTTAATGCGGTAATGCACAACGGTGGCTTCACATTCGCAATCCGTATACGTAAGCACAGTCACTGTCGAGTTCTCGGATGGATCTATATCCGGGAGGTCGGCCGAATCGGCTACATTCGAGCAGTTGTTGTTCATAATATAGTATTTCACGATCTGCATGCTTGATACGATATCAGGCACATTGCCATTCATGGCACCGCCTTCGTATGGCACAAGCGGATCGATGTTACCAGTAAGTACGAGGATTGGTATAGGTCTGGTGGGTGAGCAAGTGTGGAACTGCACAACATCGAGTGTGCTGCCTGCGAGTGCGATAGCAGCAAACCGCTCGTTGTTTTCACAAGCTATTCTGGAGGCGAGAAAACCACCGTTCGAAAACCCCGAGAGATAGATTCGTTCCGAATCTATCTTGTATTCTGACTCCAAAACATCGAGCAGTTTTTCTATGAACGCAATGTCATCGATTCCCAACTTATCTGCGCTGGTGCCTCGTCCGTCGGCCCAGGTGTAGCCGCCGCCGGTCGTCGGACCAATACCTTCAGGGTATACGGCCAGAAAACCATTGGCATTTGCTACCGGATTGAGCATGGTGAAGTTCTGTGCGCTATGCATGTTGCCGCTGCCGCCATGAAGAAACAAAACTACCGGTACCAGCGATGCACCTGTATAACCCGGTGGTACGTGAACCACATATTTTCGCTGAAATCCTTGATGCTTTAGTGAATCCATCTTGTTCGTTTGTGCTGTTGTCAGCGATGTGAACAGAGAAAACACAGCGACTGCGGTAATTGATTTCCAGTGCATAGCGTCCTTCATAGATGATGTTGCTCATTCTGACATGTACCAGGCGTGTGAAGTTTAATCAGATGCATGGTTTCGAAGTCGTGAAATGCTATCTGAACGATTTCTACTGAAATGTGTTTGAAATGATAGCTACGGGACATTTCTCCCGCATTATTGAGCTACAATCACATCTACACAATGCAGGATACACAGGAGTTAATCTATGGCATACGAATGGAAATTCAATCCGCGTCCATATACAGACGAAGAAGCAAAAACGCTGTTGAAGGACGTTATTTCCCCAGAAACATCTGATTGGCACTACAACAAGCACCACAAAGGGTACGTCGCCGCACTGAACAACATCGAGAAAGGTCTCGAAAGCGCTGATCGCAGCGGTGCGAACGGTAACTACTCCGAGTTCGGGGAATTAAAGCGCCGTACGACATGGAACCACGCCGGTGCCCTTCTTCACGATGTGTACTGGGCAAATCTTGGCGGTAACGGCAATGCGGATTCGAATCTCGAAGTTGTGAAAGCAATTGTCGATAATTTCGGATCGCTTGATGCCTGGAAAGAAGATTTCAAGGCCGCTGCGTTTGCAGCCAAGCTTAGCGGTTGGGGCGTTCTCGTGTTCGATCAGTTGTACTCCGGCCGTTTGCTCAACGTGCTCGTGGACGAACATCACTACGGCGCGATTTGGGGCGGCATTCCTCTGATTGCATGCGACGTGTTCGAACATGCCTACTACCACAAAGACGGTCCGGGAAGAGCCTCCTACATCGATAACTTCCTCAGCAATCTCGACTGGAACCGCATCAACGAAGCCTACAAGAAGTACGCGAAGTAAGCATTTACAGCCGGTGCACAGATGTGCACCGGCGCTTCCTACCCCATGTTCGCTGAATATGTAAGATGTTCTTCAGCTTTGTGAAAGCTGTATTTCGTATATTGCTCGTCGTATAGTTATCCTCGTGGGCAATGCTAACAATGGAACTACTCCCTCTATTTCCGCTTAATGTCGTCCTTTTCCCTGCATCGCGCCTTCGGCTTCACATCTTCGAAGAGCGCTACAAGCTGCTTATGGAGCGCTGCATATCGAACAGTGCAGAGTTCGGCGTGCATCTTTCGACAGAGGACGAACTCGCAGCTATAGGTTGCACCGCAAAGGTCTTGAAGGTCATTCAAACCTACCAGGACGGGAGTTTCGATATTGTCGTTGAGGGCGTGCACAGATATAAACTGAAGGATACAAATGTATCCGACGAGAATATCGTCATGGGAGAGGTGCAGCGCATTCGGGAGGAAACAGAACTGCCTGCCGGCGACAGAATAGAGAAGGCGGTTGCACTCTACAACAACCTCGTCGTCGTTGCCTACAAGGGGAAGGTCGATCTTCTTAACATTGATGATGTGTTGCGGAACCGCGATTATTTGTCCTATACTATCGCGGAAAAGGTAGGTCTGGATCTCACAAAGCGGCAAGATTTGCTGGAGAACCTATCAGAAAGCCAGCGCCTGGAGGAGGTCATCCAACATATGGAAGAGACAATCCCGGCATTGGAACAGTACGAGAAGATTCAGCAGATCGTCAAGAATGACGGGTACCTGCCAAAGGCGAAGTTCTAATCCTCGTCCCCTGAAAAACCAGCTATGTAGCGATCCTCATTCTGGAGTAGAGAGATTGCGGTAAGAACCTGCTTATCGAAGGGGAGTGCCATCTCAAGCTGCATTTCCTGCCCTTCTAGTTGTTTTGCAAACTCCACTTGAAGCTCATGGAAGATATCTCCCCAGTGGTCTTCCGCACGGGAGCGGGTCCGCATGTTCATCCGGTCGCGTATGCTCTCGATCGATGTGAGATCGGTACTGGAGTAGCCATGGTCCTTCGCCTCTTCCAGAAGAGATGCAAAGGAGCGGTTCAGGACGTTGGAACTATCTGCCAAACTGGAATCGATAAATGTCAGGAAGCGGCTCCGAATCTTCGGCTCATCGAAGGATAGGTCTGTCTGGATGCCGGTGTTGACCGATAAGGTCACGAAATCAAAAATATAGCCTTCGTCTTTCAGCGACTCGACGAACTTGTTGTATTCATGTACTTTCTGCAGAAAATCCGGCTCGATGCCTCCTGCATCCTTCATGTCGCGGTGAAGGCGCAATGTCGGAAAGACCCGCGTCGTGTCTATAGCTTCATCGATTTTCAACACCTTCCCATTACGTGCCAAACGGGAGGTCTTCTGTATACATCTCCCAGAAGGGGTGTAGTACTTCGAGGTCGTGATCTTCAACGATGAGTTGTAACTGAGAGGGATGATGTTTTGGACGAGGCCTTTCCCGTAGGTTGAAGTACCAACGATGAGGCCGCGGTCGTAGTCTTGTATCGCGCCTGCAAATATCTCGCTCGCGCTTGCGCTCCTGCCGTTTACGAGGACGACAAGTGGAAGATCGGGTACGAGCGGGGCTTCCTGGCCATAGAAGCGTTTTTCGAAGCGATCCTTGCGCCCCTTGGTGCTAACGATAAGGCTGCCACTCGGTAGGAATTTCTCCGAGACATCCACCGATGCATCGAGCAGGCCGCCTGGATTATTCCGCACATCTACGATGAGTGCTTTCAGAGGTGCACGCTTCTGAAGCTCATGGATTGCCTCCCGCATGTCTTCACCAGCACGGCGGGAGAATCTATCCAATTTGATATATCCTATCGAATCGTTCAGTACTTTCGAGTAGGACACATTGCTGAGCAGCACTGCCCGGCGGGTGACTTCGAGGGACAATGGGTTATCCACGCCAGGCCGTGATACCCTTACCGAGACCTTCGTACCCGGTTTACCTCGTAAAAGCCCCTTAATGTCAATAGTCGGGTCCGAGACGACATCCACACCGTCCACTTCGATGATTTCATCCCCGATGTGGAGCTTGCGTGTGTTCGGCGGGTGACCGCCAAGCAAATCGGTAATAATGAGCCTGTTATTGCGCTTTCGAACCGATATTCCGAGGCCGCCGTATTGCCCGGTTGTAAGAATATCGACATCGCTCTTGTCCTGCTCATCTATGTAGACAGTATAGGGATCGAGAGAGGTTAGCATGCCCTCGATCCCCGCATTCATCAGTTCCAGGGGGTCGATCTCATCGACATAGTTGAAGATGAGTTCCTTGTAGATACTCCCAAAAAGATCGATTCCTTTACCGACTTTATACAGTGTATCGTCGCCGGTTCGAGTGAAACCGCTGACGAGTACAAAGACGATAAGGACAGTTGTTGCACCGCCCGCCACACCGACGAGAGAGCGTCTATTTGAATTTTTCGACCCCGATTTCTTCATACCAAATCTCTTTCCTGCAATTTCTTCGCAATCGCCTGCTTCAATTGGTCGGTAATTTCATTCACACCTTGCATTCCATCTACTACAACATAGCGTTCGGCGTGCAAAGTTGCCAGTTTCAGGTACCCCTCGCGTACACGAGAATAAAACTCCTCTGAGCGCTTTTCAATTGTGTCCGGAGCCTGAGAGCGGCGTGCAATACTTTCCCGGAAGCTTATATCAAAATACAACGTGAGATCGGGAGCGAGGTTCCCGGAGGCGAGTGTGTTAATCGAGGAGACCGACTCAAGATCCAATCCCCAGCCGTAACCCTGATACGCAGTCGTGCTATCATAGAACCTGTCTGCGAGGACAATTGTCCCGTTCTGCAAGGCAGGTCGAATAACCTCACGTACGAGTTGGGCACGTGCAGCAGAGAATAGAAACAGCTCGGTTTCTGGATTGATGTTGTGCTCGCTTCGGTGGAGGAGTACTTCCCGTATCTGCTCTCCGATGCTTGTACCACCCGGTTCCCGCACGACAAGTATGGGAAGGTCGAGTGATTTCAACCATGTGTGAATGCGATCGATCTGGGTGGACTTACCAGAGTTATCGATTCCTTCGAACGTAGCGAAAACCATTGAATGCGTACATCTTTATGCGCGCGGGTGGAAGGTCTCGTGAACCTCCTTGAGGTAGTCCTTCGTCATGTGGGTGTAACGCTGTGTTGTACTGATATCCGAATGCCCGAGCATTTCCTGTATCGATCGCAGGTCGGCACCGCCATCGAGGAGGTGCGTTGCAAATGTATGCCGGAATGTATGCGGATGCACATGTTTCCGGATACCGGCCTTCGTCGTGTACTTCTTCACGATGTTCCACACGGACATCCGGGTCATCCCGCTGCCGCGGTTATTGAGATAAACAGCGTCTGCTTTCTTCCTAGTATTCATAAAGCGTGGACGCGCATCCCAAATGTAACGATCCAGCCAAAGCAATGCGAGTGTTCCCACAGGAAGCACACGTTCTTTATTCCCTTTCCCATACACGTGAATAAAGCCGGAATCCGTGTTCACATGCTCCATTTTCAAGGTGACGAGCTCCGTGACCCGTATTCCCGTTGCGTACATTAGTTCAAGCATCGAACGGTCGCGAATACCGAGCAATGTAGATGTATCAGGGGATTCAAGTATCCGTTCCATCTCATCGTGCGAGAGCACATCAGGGAGGTGCTTATCGAGGGTGGGTGTCTTGAACTCTGCGATGGGATTCGAACTGATCTCTCCTTCCTGGTCTAGGTAGTTAAAGTACTGCTTCAGTGAACTGATATTCCTTGCAATACTGGTGGAAGAGAGCCCAAGATCCTGAAGCTGTTGGATATACTCTGTCATCAATGTTGGTGTTACCTCGGTGGGAGAATCGATATTGTGCTCCGAGAGGTAATTCGAAAAACGCCGCAGGTCCAACATGTATGCATCAATGGAGTTCTTGGACATCCCGCGTTCAAGCATGATAAACTGCTTGAACTTCTGCAATGCTATATCGTGGGTTACGCTCATTCGAGAAGGGATTTCAGTTTCTTGATTCGTTTGGATAGCGACTCGGCGCCGCTGGGGAAGTTCAACATTGTATCCGCCTGCTCGAGCTTTTTCTTTGCTTCGAGTTCCGCATCCTTACTGGGATACTTGATGCGATTGTGATGAATACCCAGCAACACGGTCAGGAAACTGCGTTTGACTTCGGAAAGGTCCCGCAATGTAAGATCGCAATTATCGAGCTGGCCATCGGTGAGGCGCTGGTTAATAACGGAATCGATGAGGTTCTCGAACTTTTCCGCGCTCGGATCCTCAATCGTCCGCGATGCGGCTTCAATTGTATCGGCCAACATCACAATTCCTGTTTCTTTGGAGTTGGGCTTCGGACCCTTGTACCGAAACTCTTCTTCCGTCACGTCGGGGTTTTCTTTCTTCGCCTTCTCGAAGAAATAGCTTACAAGGGTTGTACCGTGGTGCCCGGGAATGAAGTCGATTACTCGATCGGGAAGTTTGTACTCTTCTGCGAGCTTTATTCCAATGAGCACGTGATCTATAATCTTATTTGCGCTTGATTGCGGTGGTAATTCGTCGTGGGGATTCGAGCCTGCTGCCTGGTTTTCTACAAAGTACCCAGGTTCTACCGACTTGCCGATGTCATGATAGTATGCGCCTACACGAGCGAGGATAGCATTCCCACCGATATTCGTCGCGGCGGCCTCAGCGAGCGTCCCCATCACTATGCTATGATGGAAGGTCCCTGGTGCTTTCGTTGAAAGATCACGCAGGAGCGGATGATTGAAGTCGGAGAGTTCCAACAATGTAAGATCGGTGGTGATGTTGAATACTTTTTCAAAGAATACCAGAAGTCCGAATGTGATGACAGGTGAGATAATGGCATTCCCGAATGCATACGCCAGATCGATCGAAACATCCATGATCGGGATCGAACGCTGGAGCCCGCTCGTCGCAATGGCTAGACCGTAACCAAGGAATATGAACGCGAGCGACCTGAAAATCTGCGTCCTGTGCTTAATATCACGTACAGTGTACAGGGCGAGCGAACCGGCCAGAATTGAAGCGAGAATGATGGAGTAGTCGTTTCCACGGATCGCGCCGACAAGCAGTGAGATGACGACGGTTGTATAGAACGCAACACGCGAATCGTAAATGATCGTCAGCAGCATAGCTGAAGCTGGCACAAGAATGAGGTATTGTGCTGAAGATGGCAGTTCGAATGCCGTTGTCAGATACGCAAGGAATGCCTGGAAGGCTATTAGTATACTGATGAGAAGTAGATCTGCATTTGACTTATACAACCGCTTTCGGAACTGGAAAAGGTAAATAATCAGCAGCGATAGAATTGCTAATGTATGCGTTACCTTTCCGAGTGTCTGCAAGTACTCGTTTACGTCGCCGGTACGTTCCGCCTTTGCCCGCAGGTATGAATCGATCTTGGACTCGATTTCGCCAGTTATACGCTCGTGCCTGCCGACGATGCGCTCGTTCTTTTTGACGATTCCTTCGGTACGAGGGACACGGTTAATCGCATTCTGGATGGCAATAGAAGTATTATCTGGATTGAGAACGATATTTGGCGTGAGTACACTGAATGCTATCGTCGCGACCAGCTGTCCCCATTCTGCATCGCTTTCGTCTTCGTACCGCTCAGCCAGGTAGAGGGCTATGTCGTTCTTATCGAAGAAGCTCGATAGAGGCTGGAGCCGTTCAAGACCGCCCTCTATAACGGCAATGCGATGCTGCTGGAACCAGTCTTTGTTTTTCTCCAGTATCCCGATCTTGTAGATGTCGTTGACGATGCTACGCAGCTCACTATAGAGAGGTTGCAGCGGTATTCCGCCGCTTCCTCGTTCGTTCTGTCGGATACGGATTAGCTGCTTCCAGCCGTCATTCTTCAACACCGGGATGCTTCTCGATATCGCCTGATCGTTGAGTGTATCGACATATCTGTTCGGTAGTGATTCGCCGATACGCAGCTCATTCCGTTTCACGAGAGCATCAATGATGCCCGCATACTTCCTCAGGAGCGTGCGGGAGGAATCAATGACAGTGTTTTGGATGGTATCGATCCTGTCGAAACTTGGAGGCGTCGCTGCGCGGGCGGAATCTTGTTCCACCTCAACGATAGATTCATCGCGGTAAATTGGGAAGGGATAAGGTGCGATCAGATCCTCATCGTTCCAGATCGAACCTTCTTCGTACTCGTAATCCTTCGTTGCGACTTTGGGGAATAGAAAGGCGAGGAAGCTGAGTAAGATCAGTCCCAGACCGACTTTTGCGGTCATGCTGGAATTTAGCCATGTACTCGCTTCCGATACGCGTTGACGTATGACATCAAAAATGCTCATTCAGCATCGTTCCTTGCATCAATCAGCAACTCAAGGAACTCTCCAACTCCTCCTTCGTCATTCGACCGTTCAGTGACGATCTCAGCGACCGATTTTACTTCAACTATAGCATTGGACACAGCAGCCGGAACACCGGCATATTGGAGCATTTCAAGATCGTTGTGGTAGTCTCCGATTGCCGCGACACGCGTTCTTTTCACACCTTTTGTTTTGCACACATGTTTCAAGGCGTGTCCTTTTGTTGCATCCCGAGTACTATGTTGAGCAGGCGATGTACAGCAACTGCCCTTTGCGGCGCACCAGGATCTG
>PABJ01000178.1 GCA_002699105.1 Ectothiorhodospiraceae bacterium
AGGACGTGAAGTTCAGTTATTCGCTGTACGGCGACCCCGCTGTGGCGAGTGCGCGGAGCAACTACGTCGAGAATATGATCCACACGAACGGCAAGTTCGATGTGAACAAGGCGATTACGGTCGTCAACGATACGACGATCATCTTCCACTTCACTCACAAGTATCCGCAGCGGTTGTTCCATCTCAACCTTTCGCCGATCCCGAAACACATTTACCGGAATGCCGACCGTGCGACGTTGCGCTCGAATCCGGCAAACGAAGATCCCGTGGGCGGTGGGCCGTACTACGTAGCGAAATGGATCAGGCAGCAGGAAATCACATTGGCCAGCAACGAACGCTGTAAACTGCCTGCACCGGGTGTACTCGAAAACGTCGTAGCACGCGTGATTACCGAACCAACAACGCGCCTTACAGAGTTGAAGAAAGGTACTGTCGATCTGATGTGGCCGGTCTATCCTGAGGATGTGGATGAGCTGCAGCGCGATTACCCGGATATCCGGCTGGAAACCCTTCCGCCGCGCGGGTACGAATACATCGGCTGGGCAAATATCGATTTCGACCAGTACCGCGAAAGCAACGGCAAGAAGATTGTGCCCCATAAGCTCTTCGGCGATAAGCGCGTCCGTCAGGCGTTGACCTACGCCATCGACCGGTACAGCATCATGAAAGCCAAGTTGAAGGAATACGGCGAGATCGCCGTCAGCGATATTTCGCCGATCTTCCGTTGGGCGCTCAATAACGAGCTCAAGCCGTACCCATACAACCCCGACTATGCGCAGGAACTGCTGAGCAAGGCCGGCTGGAGCGACACGGACGGCGACGGCATCCTGGATAAGAACGGCGTGAAGTTCGAATTTACCCTTCACTACAATGCCGGCAACAAACGCCGCGAGTATGCCTGTACCGTGGCACAGGAGAATCTGAAGCAAGTCGGCATCAAAGTGAAGATCGAAGCAGTCGATCCCGTCGTGTTCTTCGATAAGATCGGCAACAAGGAACTGGACGCGTTCATGGCCGGATTTTCTGTCGGTCTCGCGATCGATCCTACGGATCGTTGGGGCGATATCCACAACCCCTTCAACAACACCGGCTTCTCGCATCCGCGCGTCGACGAGTTGATCAATCTGGCGCTTCATTCAGACAGCAACGCAGAGGCTGCACCGTTCTGGAAGGACCTGCAGTTCATCCTCCATCAGGAGCAGCCCTGCACGTTCATGTACTGGATCAAGGATATCGTCGGCGTCAACCGCCGTTTGAAGAATACCAATATCAATGTACTCGGTCCACTCGATAGAATGTGGGAGTGGAGAATCGGCGATCCTCAGGGATACGCGACGTATTAAGAGCACGGATACTGAATAATAAAGCGGAATCGCCATGGCACTCTATATCTTCAAGAGAGTCCTCGGAGCGATTCCGCTTTTATTTGGATTGCTGACGATTACGTTTTTCGTCATCCAACTCGCTCCGGGCGACCCAACCGCACTCTATCTTCAGGGCGACGCCGATCCTGCCATTGCCGAACGGCTCCGCACGAACCTCGGTCTTGATCAGCCGCTCCACATACGCTATGTGAAATGGCTCGGCAGCGCCGTCACCGGCGAGCTTGGAGTATCGTTCAGCAAGCATAAAAGCGTGACGGCCGTCCTTGCCGATACAATTCCGCAAACGCTCCTGCTGACCTCGTTCGCGCTATTATTCAACATTGCACTTGGCGTCCTCCTTGGTGTTATCACAGCTGTGAAACGCGGCACAAAGATCGATACGATAACAAACGTCTTCTCGCTCATCCTGTATTCTGTGCCGGAATTTTGGCTGGCGCTCATGCTGATCCTCACCTTCTCCGAACAGATACCAATCTTCCCCGCGTCGGGAATTCATTCGCCGTTTGCCGACCGGCTGCCGACGCTGCACTACCTCTGGGATGTGATTCAGCACATGGTGCTCCCTGTCTTTGTGCTGGGGATCGCTTCGGCAGCCGCGACGGGACGATTCTTACGGGGCAGTCTCCTCGAGGTGATAAACCAGGATTATATCCGCACTGCGCGCGCGAAGGGTATGCCCGAATCCCGTATCATCTGGAAACACGCGCTGCGCAATGCGCTCATTCCCATTATCACAATTATCGGTATGTCGCTGCCGTTTCTCCTCGGCGGTGCTGTCATCGTCGAGACAATATTCGGATGGCCAGGAATGGGGAGACTCACCATTGATGCGATCTTCTCGCGCGACTACCCGCTGATAATCGGCTGTACTCTGGTTTCGGGCGTGCTGGTGATTCTGGGCAATCTATTCGCGGATGTGATGTACGCCGTTGCGGATCCCAGAATTCGATTTACGGGGACGAAGGAATGAGATACAGGCAGCACTCCATACTTTCTTTTATTGTGCGTAATGTGCCTGGTATCGGGCAATATCTGCATGGGCGGAAGATGTATGGTATAACCGTCTTCCTTGCATTCCTGTTCTTCCCGATGGTTATACTGTTGAATCTCGATGATGTGGTCGCCGGGTTTGTGTCGTTTTTCCTTTCGCTGACACTGCTCGGCCTCGATCCCAGTATGAAGTCGAGCATCCTTCGGCCTGAACTCGTCGAACACTGGGTCGCGGCACTTTTTGCGCTCACCGCACCAATGCTGATCTGGTCCTACGAGCGGAAATTTTATCTCCGTACGGTCTACGCTCCTGAGAAGTACGAATCCACGCCGTCCGATCTTGCCTGGTCGCAATTCCTGAAGCAGCGCGGTGCGGTTGTTGGGTTTGTCGTCATTCTCGCGCTCTACAGCATCGCATTTCTTTGTCCGTACATCGCGCCATACAATCCGACGACCTTCCAGAGCGGCGTTGTCACGCAGTTCAGGGAGCCGCTTTCTTCGATTCTCGCTCTCAGGTTGCGCGATGAGGGAGACAAAGGCGTCATCACCCCAACGATACGAGACCTGGGCGAATTCCCGAAAATGTTCCGGACGCTGGAGGGCTTGAACGAATCGTTGATAAGCGAAGAAGAAGCCCACTTGCTGTATATCGATGCATATCGGATAGAAGCCGATCAGGTAATAGCGACCATCGGGAAGGAGAGCAAAACCGTCCCGATCTCGCGCCTCGCGGGCACAGAACCCGATGAGTTTCTCGTTGAAGAATTTCACCTTCTCGGAACCGACAGCTACGGCCGCGACCTGCTCAGCAGAATCATCTACGGATCGCGTGTCTCCTTATCCCTTGGTTTCATAGCCGTGCTGCTATCCGTGACGCTAGGAACGATTGTAGGCCTGTTTGCGGGCTATTTCGGCGGCAGGGCGGACTCCTTCACAATGCGGTTTGTAGACGTTCTGCTCGCGTTTCCGTCGCTGTTCCTGATTCTCGTCATCATCGCCGTGTTCGAACAGGCGAATGTTCCGCGCATCATGCTCATCGTGATTGTACTCGGTCTATCCACATGGATGGGCGTTGCCCGACTGGTGCGAGGGGAGGTGCTCTCGTTAAAAGAGCGCGACTTCATCTTTGCTGCGAAGGCGCTCGGGCTGAGTCACTGGCGTATTCTGACACGCCATATCCTGCCGAACTCGCTGACCCCAATCATCGTGAATGCGTCGCTGCGTATCGGCGGTATCATTCTACTCGAAGCTGCCCTCAGCTACCTGAACCTCGGCGTGCAGCAGCCGACGGCCAGTTGGGGGAATATCATCTACGAAGGGAAAGACTTCCTCTCGAATGCCTGGTGGATCAGCACGCTGCCCGGTTTTGCCATCGTTGCTACTGTGGTGAGCTTCAACCTCATCGGCGACGGCCTGCGGGATGCCCTCGATCCCATGCTCAAGAATTCGTAAAGCTCATACCGCTTGTTATATTACCCCATAGGTATTTTCCGCTATTTCGGAGCAGAATGCAATGACAAACGTTGAACAACAAAAGCTGATCAAAGAGCTTCGCGACGTCGAGCAGAACATGAGCAAAGACGATTACGAAGAATTCGTCATGTACAGAAAGCGAAACTACGACGACGAAGATCTCGATGTGCAGTCCAAGAAACGGCTCCAGTACATGTACGAAGAGTACGTCGTCAACGCACGGAAAGTGCAAAAGGAGAACCCGCTCGATAAGTTGTTCGGGTAAGTCTGCGAATGAATAGACAACGCAAAACAGAAATTCGTGTTGGGGCAACAGTCCTCGTTGGGCTCGCCATTCTTCTTACGGCATTCTCCGTCTTCAAAGACTGGGACATACTGTCGGATTCGTATTCGCTGCGCATCAGCTTCCCGACTTCGGCAGGCTTGCAGTCCGGTGACAAAGTGATGCTGAACGGCGTGGAAGTAGGGGAAGTGGAATATGTGCGCCTGGAGGATGATCATGTGATTGTAGGAGCGATGATCTCCGAAGGACAGCAAATCGATGCCGAATCGGTGCCGCGGATTCAGATGCTGGAGCTTATGGGCGGCAAGAAGATAGAGATCGCCCAGGGTAACTCAGGTCAATACCTCGAACCCGGCGAGACGCTTGAAGGCATTGTCGATCCCGATATTCCCGGTGCCCTCCAGCGTGTCGGTGATCTTGAAGGCAAGATCGTGGAGATCACGAACAGCACGAATGAACTCCTGCACAATGCGAACAACATCATCGGCGATGAGCAGTTCGTTGATCAGCTCAAACGCACCGTTGTTGATATGCGCGCGCTGGTCTCCGATGTGCGCGGCATGATAGCAGAGAACCGCAGCGAGTTGCACAGCATTGCATCATCGAGCGATAAGTTGTTGAAGAAGACTGACTCGCTACTCACCGAATATGAGCCTCACGTCAAGACAACGCTAGAATCGACGGATACGCTGCTCGTGAACACGAACGATCTCGTCGTTGAGCTGCGTGCGACCGTGCAGGAGTTGCGCGAAACGAACTCGGTTGCGAATGCGTTGCTGTTCGATGAAGAATTGAATCGACGGTTCGATACACTGCTGACAAAAGTCGATAGCGTCTTCACGCTTATCCTCATCGAGGAAGGCGTACCTATCAAAGTTGGTTTCTAACAGGACAGATATCTCAATCTATGGAATACAAGCATCTACTCGTATCGAAAGAAAACAGCATCGCGGTTGTGCAGCTAAACCGCCCGGAAGTACTCAACGCGCTGAACCTGCGCCTGATGGATGAACTCGTCCATGTGCTCACCGCACTCGATAACGACGACGAGGTCCGGGCAATAGTCCTGCATGGAAACGAAAAAGCCTTCGCTGCGGGTGCGGATATCACGGAGATGTCCGAGGCAGGCGCAATCGAAATGCTGATACGCGACCAGTTCACAAAATGGGACAAGATCCGGAAGGTTAAAAAACCATTGATAGCTGCGGTGAGCGGCTTCGCGTTGGGAGGCGGATGCGAGCTCACGATGATCTGCGATATTATCATCGCCTCGGAGAGCGCGCGGTTTGGGCAGCCGGAGATCAACATTGGCGTGATGCCAGGCGCAGGCGGCACGCAGCGTTTAACGCGCGCGGTAGGGAAGCAGAAAGCCATGGAGATGGTACTGACTGGTAATCATATCACTGCGCAGGAGGCTCTGGAATACGGTCTGGTATTGCGCGTTGTCCCCGTCGAACTGTACTTGAAGGAAGCGCTTCACCTGGCGAAGGAAATTGCTTCCCGTCCGCCGATGTCTGTCCAGCTTGCCAAAGAGAGCGTGCTGAAATCGTTCGACACAACGATAGAGGGAGGACTGGAGTTCGAGCGGAAAAACTTCTACCTGCTCTTCGCAACTGAAGACAGCAAAGAAGGAATGAAAGCGTTCAAAGAAAAGCGCAAAGCCGACTGGCAGGGGAAATAACGCACAAACTGCGTTTTTTCGCCCATACGGTTTGATTTTTCCCAAAATCGACGCATCTTAGCTCTCGTAGCTATCCTACTTATTAACACACGGTTTTACCAGCGGGCAGATATCGTGCAATCGGCATGGTACGTCGCTGATGTGACAAGTAATTGAGATAAACCAATTTATCATACAAAGGAGTTTAGCATGAATCTTGTCGAGCGCGCGAAAAATATCCTTATGGCTCCGAAAGAAGAGTGGGCCGTCGTGGCCGGCGAAGAAGCCAATCAAGGAAACATCATCACCACCTACGTTCTTCCAATGGCCGCACTTCCGGCGATCGCAACCGTCATCGGTTCGTTGTTCTTTGGCAGTGTGGGCATGGCATTTGGTATTGGAACAGCCGTTGTTCAGTACATCGTCTCGATTATCGGTACGTTCGTTACTGCGCTGGTCGTCAATGCACTTGCAAACAGCTTCCAGTCCGAGCAGGACTCTGGACGGGCAATGCAGCTCGTCGCCTACGCAAGCACCGGCTCATGGGTCGGCGGTATACTGAACATCATTCCCTTCATCGGATGGCTCGGCGGTCTTGCAGGCGGTATCTACTCGATCTACTTGCTGTATCTCGGCTTCCCGCACACGATGAAAACACCGCAGGATAAGGTCATTGTGTACATGATCGTCACGATCATTGTGCTCATTATCATTTATATGATTCTCGGCGCTATCCTGAGCGGTATACTGTTCGCCATTATCGGCGTCGGCGCAAGTTCGATGATGGGCGGTTTCTAAACTCCCTTCACACCTGAATATGAAACAGCCGCCCATTTGGGCGGCTGTTTACGTTTCTGCTGTTGCCGAAAAGTGTAGGCGGGGTTCTCCGCTAGCGAAGTTTGAACTTATTCGGCTGGGCGTCTACCACCGCGATGGCAACCATATCCAGGATCTCGTTCACTTCGCAGCCACGCTGCAGAATATGAACCGGCTTTTGAAGGCCGAGCAGCACAGGGCCGATTGCCTTTGCATGCCCAAGTCTGACGAGCAGTTTGTAGGCAATGTTTGCTGCGTCGAGGTCGGGGAAGATGAGGATGTTCGCCTGCCCCTGCAGGGTGCTGAAGGGGAACGCCTCATCGATGATTTCCGGCACAACGGCAGTGTCGGCCTGCATCTCACCATCGATCATGAGGGACGGCATTTTATTACGAACGATCTCGGTCGCTTTGATCATCTTGCTCGGCGAATCGCCCTTCGCACTGCCGAAGTTACTGTACGAGAGCATCGCAACCCGCGGTTTGATATCGAAGTACGTAACGAAGTTGGCCGCCTGCAGCGCGATATCCGACAGCGTTTCAGGGTCGGGATTGATGTTGACGGCGGTATCGGTCAGGAAGAAAGACTTGTTCCCGAACGAAAGAATATACAGGGCGGAGACGCGCTTGTACTGCGGATCCTTCCCGATGATCTCGAGCGCCGGCCGTATCGTTTCTGGATACGCGGCGGTGTAGCCGGAAATCATTCCATCCGCATCGCCCATGTGGACCATCATCGAACCGAAGTAATTTCGGATGCGGGTCAAGCGCTGTTTCGCAGTGTTGCGGGTTACACCCTTACGCCGACGCAGATTATGGTACTCGTCGATGTAGTTTTCGATATGCTGATACTTGCGCGGGGTCACGATATCGATGCCTTCAAGCTCGCAGTTGTGCTCGTGGGCGATCCGTTCGATATCCTCCTTTTCGCCGACAAGAATCGGCTTCGCGATGCCTTCATCCACGCTGAGCCGGGCAGCTTTGATGATCCGCCACTGATCGCCTTCAGGGAAGACGATCTTCTTCGGCACGTTGTGCGCTTTGTAGTAGATCGGTGTCATAACGACCTGTGAGCGTCCCATGCGCAGATCGAGATCGTGCGCATATTGGTCGAAGTCGTGAATAAGCGTGCGCGCCACGCCCGTTTCCATTGCGGCTTTCGCCACGGCTGGGGCAACCCAAGTCAAGACGCGGGGATCGAACGGCTTCGGGATGATATAATCACGACCAAAGCTCATTTCTTTCACGCCATAAGCGCGCTTCACGCCGTCGGGAACTTCTTCTTTGGCGAGCTGTGCCAGGGCATACGCCGCCGCACGTTTCATCTCCTCATTGATGGCTTTCGCGTGGACATCAAGCGCACCGCGGAAGATAAACGGGAACCCAAGCACATTGTTGACCTGGTTGGGGTAGTCGCTGCGGCCAGTTGCCATGATGACGTCCTCACGGGCTGCGACGGCGTCTTCGTAACTGATTTCCGGATCGGGATTCGCCATGGCGAAGATAATTGGATTCTTCGCCATCGAGCGCACCATGTCCTGAGACACGAGGTCAGCTCCGGAGAGCCCGACGAACACATCTGCGCCTTTTATGGCATCTTCCAAGGTGCGTGCATCGGTTTCGGCCGCCATTAATTCCTTGAACTCGTTCATGCGCTCCTCGCGGCCCTTGTAGATGACGCCGGTCGTATCGCACATGATGATATTCTTGGGGTTCACACCGAGGGAGATGTGGAATTTCGCGCATGCGATTCCGGAAGCCCCTGCACCATTGTAAACAACCTTGATCTTCTTGATATCCTTGCCGGAGAGCTCTATTGCATTGAGCAATGCGGCACCGCTGATAATTGCCGTGCCGTGCTGGTCGTCGTGGAACACCGGTATATTTAATTTCTTCTTCAGCGCTTCTTCGATATAGAAGCACTCCGGCCCTTTGATGTCTTCAAGGTTGATGCCGCCGAAGGTCGGCTCCAGCACTTCGCAAGTGCGGATGATCTCGTCGACGTCCTTCGAGTTGAGTTCTATATCAAACACGTCGATATCAGCGAAGGTCTTGAACAACACGCCTTTGCCTTCCATCACCGGTTTACCCGCTTCCGCACCGATATCGCCCAGCCCGAGCACGGCCGTGCCGTTCGATATCACTGCGACGAGATTGCCTTTGGCAGTGTACTTGAACACGTCTTCGGGATTCTTGTGGATTTCCCGGCATGGTTCTGCAACGCCGGGGGAATAGGCGAGCGAGAGATCGCGTTGCGTATCGCACGGTTTTGTCGTGACGACTTCGATCTTCCCTTTGCGTCCCCTGCTGTGATAATCGAGTGCGTCTTCTTTTCTGATTTTCATAGAATGACTCCGCTGAGGTGGTGCTTTAATCTATCGTGGGAGGTGGTTTTTTGTATGAGAGATAGCTCTTGGGCGGAATAAGCTATTTCCCTCCAAAACTAGGAAATTTTTCACGAATTGACAACGACCGGAGTACAATGAATCGCCCAGATTACGGAAGAAATTCCGTCATAGCATTGAAGACGTGGGCCGGGAGGATTTCCGTCATACAGCGAAAATGGCCTTTGGGGCAGTGCGATTTGCCGATATGAGTGCATGGCCGGCAGGGAAGTCCCTCGGTCTCCAACACGGCCGAGGGAGAGTTGTAGGGGAAGAAGCCGAACTGCCGTACAGTCGAGCCGAATATGGCAACAACCGGGACGGAGGATGCAGTTGCCATGTGCATCAACCCGCTATCGTTCGCGACGACGAGGGAGCACTGGCGCATGGCTGCTGCGGTCTCCAGCAATGTGAAATCACCGCAGAGATTGCGGACCTGCACAGAATCCACCGACTCCAATTCCTGCCCGAGCTTTCTATCGGCCGGGCCGCCGAACACTGCAATAGAGCAGGACGTATTCTCCAGCACACTCGTGCAGAGCTTCAACCAGTATTCCTCCGGCCACTGCTTTGTGAAATGCTTTGCTCCGGGACAAAATCCGATAATTGGTGAGGATGTCCATACATCACCCGCTCTGATCCGGTTGCTGATTCGTTCGAGGATGGGATCAGGCACGGCGATCTCGGGGCCGAGGGTGTCGGGCTGCAACCCAACATCCTTCCCGGTTGCGATGTAACGTTCGGGGACTGGCACAACTTCTTTGTAGGTATCCGTCTTCATGCCGACAAGGAGTATCCACTGCAGGGTCGGTTTGTTGATGATGCGGAGCTCGCCTTTCAATCCGCTGCGCAGAAAACGGGACCGGAAATTATCGTGCAAATCGAATATCAGGGTGTATTCGCAGGCGTCGAGTTCTCGATTGACGCAGTGCAGATGGTCGTTGCCCTTCTCGGCATCGACTTCGACGAGCTTTGTGATATACGGGGAATGGCGGACGAGATCGGCATACTCGTGGCGGGTTGCGAACACGACTTCTGCATCCGGATATGCTGCATGCAACCGGCGTAAAAATGGCGTCGTCAGGATGATATCGCCGATGGAACTAAGCCGCAGGATCAGTGTTTTAATGGTTGTTCCCGCCACGGTGAAAAGGATACGCTACTTATTGGTAAAGTATTACCACGGCGAGGTATATGCAAGAAGCAAGCACAATTGTAACCCCATGACACCCAAAGAACTTCTCTCACTTAAGACCGTTGGTGCGCTGCGCGAAACCGGCTATAACGTCCTCCCCGTAAAAGACGAGATGAGGAATAACCTCATTACACGGCTGAAAAACCGCGACGAACTGTTTCCCGGAATTCTCGGCTATGAGGATACGGTCGTTCCTTCTCTCGTGAACGCGATTCTATCGAAGCATGATATTATTCTGCTCGGACTGCGCGGCCAGGCGAAGACACGCATCGTACGCATGCTGCCAACACTCCTCGACGAATACGCGCCTATCATCAAAGGCTCCGAACTCAACGAGAGTCCGTTTTACCCGATCACCAAGTATGCCGTGGATCTTGTCGTCGAGCATGGCGATGAGACGGAGATCGAGTGGATTCCACGCGAGCAGCGGTACGGTGAGAAGCTCGCAACACCCGACGTCACAATCGCAGATCTTATCGGCGATATCGATCCGATAAAAGCGGCAGCGCAGCGGCTGCACTATTCGCACGAAGGCGCGATTCATTTTGGGCTCATTCCAAGGACAAACCGCGGTGTGTTCGCAATCAACGAACTGCCCGATCTTCAGCCGCGAATCCAGGTCGGGCTATTCAATATTATGCAGGAAAAAGACATTCAGATTCGCGGCTTCAACGTCCGCATACCGCTGGATGTGGTTGTGGTGTTCACAGCGAATCCTGAAGACTATACCAACCGCGGCAACATCATTACGCCACTGAAGGACAGGATAGATTCGCAGATACTTACGCACTATCCGGAGGATATCGAGCACGCCATTCAGATCACTGCACAGGAAGCCTGGGTGAGCCGCAACCACGAATCCGATATCTTCATACCTCCGTATTTCAAAGAGATAATCGAGATGACGGCCTTCCAGGCGAGGAAGAGCGAATTTGTCGATCAGCAGTCCGGCGTCAGTGCGCGCCTTACGATCTCTGCGATGGAGAACCTCATCTCCAATGCAGAACGCCGTTCGATCGAGAGCGACGACAAGGTCGTCATGCCCCGCATCTGCGACCTGCTCCGCACGCTTCCTTCAATGACTGGGAAACTCGAACTGGTGTACGAAGGTGAGCAGGAGGGGACGGTCAAGGTGTCTAAATTGCTCATAGGGCAGGCTATCAGAAAAGTGTTCTCCGACTACTTTCCCGATCCCCTGCACAAGCAGAAGAAGCTCAAGATCCAGCGCGAGGAAAGCCGCGAAAGCAAAACGCACAGCGATCCCGTGTATGGTCAGATCATCGAATGGTTCGAGCAGGGGAACGCGATCTCGCTTTCAGACGATCTTCCCATCGACGAATATTACGACGAGCTGATCAGGGTGAAAGGCTTGCTTGAACTCACGCGGAAGCACATGAAGTTCGAGCGCAACGATAAGTACGAAATGGCATCGGCGATGGAGTTCGTGCTCGAAGGCCTCCACCAGCATTCGCGCATTGCGAAAGGCGAAGCCGAGGGCGCGATATCGTACCGCGATATGGTCGGGACGCTTTTCACATCCATTCCCGACGACGACGAAGATTTTTAACGCCCGAAGAAAGGGAAACCAATGCAGGTACTGTATTCACGCTGGATAGAGCAGAAGGATTCGTACGAACAGCGTATGGAAGACTTGATCTCGCTGTTCAACTACATCCTGATGCAGGTTGAAGGCGACATTGAGGAAGCCCTCGAGTGGATGCAGTACGTGGATCAAAAACAGCCGCTGTTTTCCGAAGACCTCACGATGCAGGATTTCGTTGATGAACTGAAACGCCGGGGATATATAGAGCCGGACGGCGAGGGAGGGCTGATCGTCACGCCGAAAGGGAATCAGCGCATCAGGAAGGATGCATTGAACGATATCTTCCTCGGTATGCGCAAAAGCGCATTCGGCATGCACGAGACTCCGCATCTCGGCTCGGGCGTTGAGCGGGTGAGCGAGACCAAGCAATTCCGCTTCGGGGATGCGCCTTCCAATATCGATCTCACATCCACGCTCAAGAATGTCTTCAAGCGAACCGGCATCGAAGAATTTGATCTGCAGGAAGACGACGTTGAGGTGTACGAAACAGAGCACATGACCTCTGCTGCGACAGTCTTGATGCTGGATATCTCGCACAGTATGGTGCTCTATGGCGAGGACCGGATCACGCCTGCGAAGCAGGTAGCGCTTGCACTGTGCGAGCTCATCCAGAGCCGCTATCCGAAAGACCGCCTGGATATTTTGCTTTTCGGTGATGATGCCAGGCAAATATCGTTGACGGAGTTACCGTTCGTGAACGTCGGTCCGTACCACACAAACACACGGCAGGGACTGCGGCTTGCCCGGAGCCTCCTCAAGCGCTCAGGCAGCGCCAATAAGCAAATCTTCATGGTGACAGACGGTAAACCGTCTGCGATTTTTGAGGAATCCGGGCGCATCTACAAGAACTCGTTTGGGCTTGATCCCAAGATCGTGAATAAAACTCTCGACGAGGCCGTCGCCTGCCGCCGCGAACGGATCGTCATCTCCACATTCATGGTCGCACGCGACCCTTACCTTGTCAACTTTGTGGAAGACCTCACGAAAGCGAACAACGGAAGAGCGTATTTCACCGGATTGGGGAAGCTCGGCGAATATGTGCTTATCGACTACATTCGCAATCGTCGCAAAGAGGTACGATAAAATACCTTGCGGAATTCTGGCAAGTTCTTCACTTTCGGAGTAGTAGCTTGTTTCCTTTGTTTTTGTAGGTATGTATCTCATGTTGCAATCCATCCTTAAACGGCACGTACATCTCGCACTCACCGTGCTATTCGCACTTGTCCTGGCTTCCTGTTCCGACGATGATAACCCGGTCGATCCCAACCCCTGGCCCGATACATCGAGCGAATATTCCGATATCGAGAAGGAGATTTTCGATCTGGTGAACGATTACCGTGCAGAAAATGGACTTCCCACATTTTCGGTAGATGCCGCCATCATCGTGCAGTGCCGTTCGCACAGCCGCGATATGGGAAAGGGAATCGTACCGTTCGGGCATGACGGTTTTGACGCACGAATCGACGAAATCAGGAAGAGTATGAACGTCCGCGGTGGTGCGGAAAATGTGTATTTCAGGAGCAGCGAATCGGGGGTGGCTTCCGCCACTGTGAACGCCTGGAAGAACAGCGACGGTCACAACAAGAATATGCTCGGCGACTATAACGTAGCCGGTGTCGGCGTGGAGGTTAACTCGAACGGCAACGTCTATGTGACGATGATTCATATCAAGAATTAGCATATGGAGCGTGAACCTTCAGAACATTTATCGACTGGTCTTTACCCCTCGCCGTACGGGATTATTCGGTATGCAGTCAAAGACGGCAAGCTTCAATGGCTACAGTTCGATGATGACAGATTTTTCCTGAAGGAATACCTCGCGCATCAAGGAGATGCATCGGCGGCGCAGGGCGATGATGACCGTGTCACCGAGGCCTTAACAATGTATTTTGAGGGCAAGCAGTGGCAGGTCGGTATCGAACTGGCCCCCGAGGGGACGGAATTCCAGCATGCGGTTTGGGCGTCTGTTCGCAATATTCCATACGGGACCACTACCACATACGCAGATATTGCCGTCGAAATCGGCCGGCCGGATGCTGTGCGCGCTGTCGGTGCTGCGATCGGGAAAAACCCTATTCTCATCCTAATTCCCTGTCACCGCGTCTTGTCATCCCATGGATCACTGACGGGTTATGCAGGTGGTCTTGAAAAGAAACTCTCCCTCCTTCGCCACGAAGACGCTTTGCTACTCTAAGCTATCCGCAATTGTGGCATCTCCGTTACCATGTATTTGCACTTGACCGGGAAAATTGTATCTTCCAGTGTCGAGGAAATCCGTATTGTACAAGGAGGAGTAGAACCACTATACCAGGGGGTTATTGAGTGTTAAGTCAAAAGAGAATTGATGAACTCGAAGAGATCATCGTTTCGAAGATCGCACATATCTTGCATGATGTGTACGGGGAAAAGACCGATGACTTGAGTGTACAAAATGTCCGCGGGAAGTTAATGTTCAAGGGCGATCCGCACTTGAACGAACTTCGGCTCGCGTTGGAGCGCATCCAGCGCAAGGAATACGGTATCTGCATTTTCTGTAAGGGGGAAATCGGGTACGATATTCTGTACGAATTGCCCACAGCACATTTTTGCCGTAACTGCGCGGATTCATTGGTCCAGCGGCGAAATGCCGCCGTTTCAGGGAAACGAGTCTACGGTTCATAACGAACCGGCCACCCATACATCCTGCCGCCACCCAGCTCGCGCTGAGCTAGGCTCGCAACAGTCTGTTCAACGCCCGCGTAAGAATTTCTGCATGAACGAGTGGAAGTGCCTCCATGCGGAGGTAGTATGCCTGCACCGAATCAAGCATTTTTGAAGAATCGGCCAACCGTACTGCGTCCTTCTCCGTGGTGAGGAGTACATCGCATTTCGAGTCCACGACTGCTTTTACGAGTTCCCTCAGTTCGTCGTGTGTATAACGATGGTGATCTGGGAAAGTCCGGAATTCCGCTACCTCCAGTCCAGTCTCCAAACACGTTTGTTTGAACTCTTCCGGGTTCGCAATCCCGCAAAATCCGAATACACGTTTTCCATGTAAAGTATCGATGGCCTGATCATCTTCGCTGCCAAGCTGCCGGAGCGCCGCAGGCGAAAATGACATTCCGGCCGTATCCCCGGAGTAGTATTTGCGAATCCGCTGCTGCGCTGCATCCGCTGCTCTTTCATCACTGCACCGTGTCACAAGGAGCAAGTCCGCTCGCTGTATGCCCTCGGCAGCTTCGCGCAAGCGACCCAGCGGCAGGACGCGTTGTTCTTCTAGCTGCTCCCCGCAAGGAAGGAGAACGATATCCAAGTTGCGGCCGCACCTTCTGTGCTGGAACCCGTCGTCGAGGACGATGAGTTCAGCACCCAGTTCTTCCTTCGCAAGCTGTGCGCCACGTACTCTGTTTTCATCTACAACCACGCTTGCGCCATTGCACCGTAGAGCGAGCTGAACGGGTTCATCGCCGCCTTGCGCTGCATCAACGATTGGGCCTTCACCACTTGAGACAATAACCGTTCCCTTCGTCTCCCGTTTGTAGCCCCGGCTCACTATTGCGGTACGTAAACCCTGCTCGAGATAATAGCGCGTTATCCATTCAACGACCGGTGTTTTCCCAGTCCCTCCGACCGACAGATTCCCGACCGATACGACGGGTATGCCAATCTCGTATGTTTTGAACACACCCCGGTTGTAGCACCAGTTGCGCATCCGCATGACAGAAGCATAGGCAGGAGACAGTATCCCGAGCACTGGATTCATGTAACCTCCTCGCGCAATTCTGCGTACGCGTTGCGCATTGCAGTTTCGATCTCGCGGCGCAGTTCTTCAAGCGGTTCTCCTGTGAGTTCGTTTGGGATGAACACCGGGTCCGAAAAGGAGATGCCCGCGCGAGTAAAGGGCAGTGGTACTTCGAACCGGTCCCAACTTCGCAATACTTTCTTCTTGCGGTACGCAACCGTGCAAAAGAACAAAGGCACGCCCTTCGTCTGCGCGACGCGGACGGCGCCCATCCTCAATTCATGCATAGGTCCGCGCGGACCGTCCGGAGTGATGCACAGTGTGTGACCGCGCTCTACGAGGTCCCGCATTTGCTGCATAGCATCCTTGCTGCCCTTGCTCGAAGAACCGCGCACGACGGTGTATCCCCATTGTTCCAGAATTCCGGATAGAATCTCACCATCCTTGCTTTGCGATACGAGTGCGGCAGCTTTCGTCTTGCGTGCCCACCACCACGGAAAAAGCATAGAGCCGTGCCAGAATGCGAATACGAACGGTTTGCATTCGTCAACAAATTGCTGGATAGGGGCGGCGTTCCGCATTGTGATCCGGAGCGAACGGAGCAGCAGCGGAATGAGAAATGCCAGGAGACGGCTTTGCCACATGGAGAGTGCTTAGAGCTCGTACATATCAGGGCGGCGGTCGGAGAATATATCGTTCCACTTGGAAAATGATTTCTTCAGAGATTTCTCCGGATCGATCTCCGCAATAATCCGACCTTCGGTCGTTTCATCGGTGGAGGCGAGAATGCTGCCGTTGGGGGCTGTGATTTGACTCTTCCCGTGAAAGGTCAGGCTTTCTTCGCCGCGGGTTTCCGTACCTGTTCTGTTCGCAGTGATGGTGAAGATCTTGTTCTCTACAGATCGTGTCTGCATGACAGGGCCCCACATTGAAGGCGGAGCGACGAGATTCGACGGATGGGCAACGATCTGCGCGCCTTTGAGTGCCAGCGTGCGTACGGATTCCGGGAAGCGCCAATCGTAGCAGATCATCACACCAAAACAGACACCGTTATAGCAGTAGACAGGGAACGGACGGTCGCCTTCGGAAAAGTGGATTTTTTCTTCCGCGAACAGGTGGATCTTCCGGTAAATATCCCACATGCCATCCGGTAAGACGGTGATGCAGGAATTGAACAACCGGTCTCCGTCGCGCTCAACGAACCCAGCAACGATTGCTGCGTCGAGTTCTTTTGAAAGCGAACGGATAAGGGTACAGAACGGCCCGTCCTCCGTCTCTGCAACGGATGCTGCCTGCTCGGTATCATGAAAAAAATAGCCGGTCGTGCAAAGCTCCGGCACTATAAGCAGGTCGGCATCGCAGTTGCGGAGATATTCTTCCACACGGGCGATGTTCTTATCGACGTTGAGGAATTCAGGCTGGAATTGTAGTGCTGCGACTTTCGTGGTATTGTCCTCCGTTATGCGTTGTTTTCGTATATCGTCGGATCGAAGTCCTTGTAAATATCAAGCTTGGGTTCGTAGAACAATATGTTCATGTCCTCGTCCCGGATCGTCCCGCCCGATGGATAATAGTAAAAAGTAGCCATCGTCGCGGTTTTTTCCTTCGATGGTCTGCGAATTCCGTCGATGTAGAATCGCATTTCGTACGCCCCGAGGAACTTGGGTGCATTTGCAATCTGAGCGATAACATGCTCGACTGAGTAAGTGTAGATATCCGGTGCTGCTTCCATATCTACAAAATGGTAAACTCAACCCTTCGGTTCCGCTGGCGGCCTTCCTCAGTCATATTGGGCGCAATCGGTTTGGCCTCTCCATACCCGACAGCCTTCAGGCGTTCTGCACCGATGCCCCGCGAAATCAGGTAATCGACGACAGCTTGGGCACGATTCTGCGAGAGTTCGATATTGTACTTGTCCGTCCCGACGCTATCCGTATGCCCTGCGATCTCGATCTGCATGGTAGCGTTGTTCTCCATGAAGGTTGTGAGCCTATCGAGTTCTGCCTTCGATTCCGGCCGCAGTGTTGCGGTGTTGAAATCGAAAAAGATATTCTTCAGGGTGAAGGTCGTCCCGGCGGTTGCGGGCTTTAATGTAAGTGGCCGTTGAATCTCGTCATAGCTTTCGAGGTTCTTCAGATCGATGTTTTCGCTCACCGCGAAATACCCGTCCGCGTCCGCTCGGAATCCATAGATTTCTCCTGCAGGGAGTGCAATCTTATATGCGCCGGTAGCAGGATTGACGCTTGCAGTGCCCATCTCCTTGCTGTCCCGAAGGCGCTCATAGACAATCGTCGCAGGAATGACGTTGCCTTGTTCATCTTTAACCTCGCCGGAGACGATAAGAATGGGGTTCGGTGCGACGCTTTTAGCGAGCTTCACGCGGTAGATATCGCTTTTCCCGTATCCGAATGGAAGGTCTCCTACCCCCGTTGGGTCGGATGTAGAAACCACGTAGCCGAACTCTCCTTCACCGGGAACGGTGAAGTACGCATCCCAGCCGGCGGTGTTGACGGGGTGGCCTACATTGCGGGGCGTTGTCCAGCGTTTCCATGTCTCATCCAATCTTCTGGACATGTACACATCGTTCTTTCCCATACCGCCATCGCGCGCACTCGAAAAGTAGAGCGTCAGCCCATCCGATGCGAGATACGGAGTGATATCGTCGGTGACGCTGTTAATGTCCGGTCCGAGGTTTTCGGGCGCGCTCCATGTGCCGTCATCGTTCTTGAAGCTCACATACAGGTCTCGTCTGCCGTTCGTCGGCGAGCGATACCCTTCTACCGGCGCTATCGACATTATGAGCGTGTTAGCGTGAGGGGAAATTGTGTATTCGGAAAACTGCTGGGTGTTCGAAAATTCCTCGAACTGCACCTGTTCCGGTTCGCTCCAACCCTCCGCTGTGCGATACGATATGGATACGCCCTGCTTCATCGCTCCACGGGGCAGGTACACGTTTCCGAGCAGAAGCGAATTGTTATCTGGAAGTACACCGCAAACGTAGTTGTAGTTCTTATTATTCAGCGGTGCGCCGATGTTCACAGCCTCCTGCCAGTCCCCGTTTTTATCCCGTACGCTGTACCAGATGTCGTCCTTGTACCGGAGTTTTGCATCTGCGGCGTAATCGGGGTCTTCAATGTTTTCGGGATGTCCCTTTCGAACGAAATAGAGGATATTACCGTCGGGCGAGATGAGCGGATATACTTCATCGTATGCAGAATTCACGCCGGGTCCGAGGTTTATCCGGCTCTCTTTCAGCACCTCCTGCGCGGGCAGAGAAAGCGGAAAGCTGCTCGCCAAAAGGCATATCAGATATAGTACTTTGCGTTTCATATACTCTACGGCTAAAAATCGATGATTTATCCCAGCATTGCAACCGGCAAAGCGAAGGTTGCCTTATCTTATACGCTTTGAAAATGGAATTCGTTCTTCTAGCTTAGGCATATGAAACATCGGAAGTCATGGCTGCAATAACTGGTCGCAGGAAATTCTGGTACGGCGTACTGGGATCGCTGCTGGTGCTTATTGTGGCAGCCGGCCTTGTCATGTATTACATCCTCATCCGTTCACTGCCGCAGACGGAAGGCACTGCGATTGAGCCCGGTGTGCAGTTTGCGGTCGAAGTGTACCGGGATGAATACGGCGTCCCACACATTCTGGCACAAACGGATCCGGACGCGTACTTCGCTATCGGGTACGTGCACGCGCAAGACCGGCTCTGGCAGATGGATATCGGGCGGCGGTTCGGGCAGGGACGTCTTGCCGAAATCCTCGGTCCGCGCCTACTGGCGGCGGATAAAATGATACGCACGATCGGCATAGCACGCATAGCTGATACGCTCTCCCGCAATGTATCCCCGCAGACGAGCCAGATGCTGCAGGCGTACGCGAATGGTGTCAATGCCTATATCGAACGCAATCGCGGAAGGCTCCCGATCGAGTTCGATGCTCTAGGATACGAGCCTGAGCCCTGGACGCCGACGCATTCGTTGATCATCGCACGGCTCATGGGGTGGGAACTCGCACTATCGTGGTGGGCCGATTTGACAATGGCCGATCTCGTAACGACGGTCGGTATCGAGAAGGCAGTGGCGGTATTCCCGCCCCAGAATTACGGCCCGTTCGATACGACAAAGGTTCGAAAGGCGTTCGACTCTGAGGATACGCGGTTGTTTCAGGAGACGTATCAAAACGTGATGGCGATGCTTCGGAAAACCGGCCTCGGCGGCGGAAGCAACGGCTGGGCTGTCACCGGGGATAGATCCGTTTCGGGCAATGCCATCCTCGCAAACGATCCGCATTTGCAGCAGTCGCAGCCTGCCCGGTGGTATATCATGCACGTAGTAGCACCCGGGATGAATGTTGCTGGTGTTTCCGTTGCAGGGGCACCTGGGATTGTGGCGGGGCACAATACGAAGATTGCCTGGGGGCTGACAAACACCATGGCGGATGATATCGATTTCTATGTCGAGCGGATAAACAGGATGGATTCGACCTACATCGGGATCGACGGCGTGAAGCAGATGAAGGTCAGCATGGATAGTATTATCGTGAAGGACAGCGTCCCGGTCGAATATTACCGTTACGAAACGGAATGCGGTCCCATTATCTCCTTCCTCGAAGACCGCGAAGGCCGTTTCAGGCGGGAAGACTACGAGGATGCGGTCTCAATCCGATGGACAGGCTATGAACTCAGCGATGAAATCCTTGCGATAAACCTGCTGAACCGCGCTTCCAACCGAGACCAGTTCGAATCGGCGCTCGAGAGCTTTGGTTCGCCGGTCATCACCTTCGTCTATGCCGATACGTCCGGTATCGTCGGCAGGCGCTCGGCGGGACTGATACCCATACGCCCGAAGGAATACGGAATGCTGCCAGCTTCTGCCGACGATGCCGCTGCGCGATGGAAGGGCTTTATTCCATTCGATCAACTGCCGGGCAGCTTCCAGGATACGGGCTACGTGGCGGCGGCCAACACGGCGCCGGAGCCCTTGCCGCCGTATTACATCGGCGCAATATGGGAGGACGAAAGCAGGTACCGACGTATAAGCGAACTCCTTCGCGAGCAGCCCTCGTTCATTGCAGCCGATTTTGAACTTATGCACATGGATCACATTTCGCTCTATGCGGATACGCTCCGTGATATGTTTGTCCAAGCGCTGCGCACCGACCCTACGCGGTCCCTCGACGGCACGTGGCTGATGAACTCCCTCGCTAACTGGGATCTCCGCATGTCGCCTAATTCCGTGCCTGCATGCGTATTCAACGTCACCTATCAGAAGCTGATGGAACAGACATTCCGGGACGAAATGGGCGACGAGTTGTTCGACCGCTACGTCTCGCTGGCCAATGTGCCCACCCGCGTCTTGAAAGCGCTGGTAATCGATACAACTGATTCGATATGGTTCGATAACGTGGAAACGCGCGGAAGAGAATCGAAAATAGGCATGATCAGGCGCAGCTTGCGTATAGCGATACAGGAACTCCGCGAACGGCTCGGATCGGATATGTCGCAATGGAAGTGGGGCCGGCTGCACTCGATAACATTCGAACACCCGTTCGGCATGGTGGAACCCCTGGATAAGGTGTTCAACGTCGGTCCGCTTACCATCGGCGGAACGAATACCACGATCAACAATACAGAGTATAACTTCCGCGAGCCGTACGATGCCCGTGTGACCGCATCCATGCGCTTTATCGTCGATATGGGAGCAACGGACTCTTGTTATATCATCCTGACGACGGGCCAATCGGGGCAGCCGCTAAGCGACCACTATGCGGATCAGGCGGGACTGTGGCAGAACGGTGCGTATCATACGCTCATCACAAATCCCGAACATATACGCGGACGACCCTGGCAGAGATTGCTGCTCCAGCCTGCTCAATAATGGACCAAAAATGCTGAGGCACTAATATGAATGATTCAGCTAGCATGTATTCCGAAGCTCTAATCACAGCGCTTATGAACGCCGACTCCGTCGCCGTCTTGACTGGAGCGGGGGTATCGGCCGAGAGCGGCGTGAAGACATTCCGCGACCCGGACGGTCTGTGGATGAAATTCAAACCGGAGGAACTCGCGAATTTCGACGCATTCATGCGCAACCCGGAGCTGGTGTGGGAATGGTACAACCACCGGAAAGAGATCGCGGCTTCGGTCAAGCCGAATCCGGGGCACTACGCGATAGCCGAGATGGAGTCGCTGTTCAAAGAGTTTACCCTCATTACACAGAATGTGGACGATCTGCACCGTCGCGCGGGGACATCGAATCCCATTGAATTACACGGCAACATCACGCGGAGCTTCTGCATCGATTGCAACAAGTTCTATGACAAAGTGGAAGTGAGCGAGCAGCAGAAAATTCCGAAGTGCGATTGTGGAGGGATGATACGTCCGGACGTCGTGTGGTTCGGTGAGATGCTGCCGATGAACGCTATCCAGACGGCAACAGCAGCTGCCCAGGATGCGGATGTGTTCTTTTCTATCGGCACGTCGGGTGAGGTGTATCCGGCTGCACAGTTGCCGGGCATTGCACGGCAATACGGCGCGTACGTCGTTGAGGTGAACCCCGGCAAAACCAGCATCTCCTTCCAAATGAACGAATGCCTCCTCGGCCCGTCGGGAGTGGTGCTGCCTCCGATCATCGAGGAGTTGAAGCGCCGGAAATTGAGCGCGTAGCAGTATATGATAATCTTCTTATAACAGCCTTGTATAGCTGGATTCGCTATATTAACGCTGTGACATTCCATCAAAATGCATACTATGAGTCTTAGAAGAACGAAAATCGTTTGTACAATCGGTCCTGCCTCCGATTCCAAGGAAATGCTCGTGAAGCTGATCGAGGCCGGGATGGATATTGCCCGTCTGAACTTCAGCCACGGCAGCCACGAAGTCCATCAGCAAACGTATGAGAACATCCGTGAGGCGGCGCGGGAAACCGGAAAGCCCGTAGCCATCCTCCAGGACCTCCAGGGCCCCAAGATCCGTACCGGCAAAGTGGAAAACGGCGCGGTAGAGCTTACCGAAGGCCAGGAGTTCGTCCTCACGATGGACGACCTCGAATACGGCAACGCGCATCGCGTCTCTGTTAGCTACCCCGAACTGGCCAACGAAGTTCGCCCCGGGTTTGAAATCCTCCTCGACGACGGATACCTGAGCCTGAGTATCGTGCGGATTGAGGGGAACGATATAATCACAACGGTGGTGAAGGGCGGTACGCTCAAGGACCGCAAAGGGATCATCACACCGGGCGCTCACATCAGTGCACCCTCCATGAGCGAGAAGGATGTCGAGGATCTCAAATTCGGACTTGCACTTGGCGTCGATGCGGTGGCGCTTTCCTTTGTGCGTTCTGAACGCGATGTCCTCGAACTGAAAACCACGATGAAGCTCTTTGGTCGGCAAGTACCCATCGTTGCAAAGATTGAACGCTACGAAGGGATCGAAGATATCGAGGATATCATCGAAGAATCCAATGCGATAATGGTTGCCCGCGGCGATCTCGGTCTTGAAATGCCTGCCGAAGACGTGCCCGCGCTTCAGAAGCATATCATCAAGCGCTGCAACTTCTACGGGAAGCCGGTCATAACGGCAACGCAGATGCTGGAATCGATGATCGAAAATCCGCGCCCCACAAGGGCGGAGGCGAGCGATGTCGCCAACGCAGTCATCGACGGCTCCGATTGCGTTATGCTGAGCGGGGAGACCAGCGTTGGAAAATACCCGATAGAGGCTGTCGAATACATGAATCGAATCATCCGGAAGGCAGAGGAGTTCCATCGGGATAGCGCGGTCGAATACGACGTGCCGAAGGATATCGAATGGAACGTCGCCGATGCGATCGGAAAAGCCTGCAAGATGATCTCCGACCAGGTGGGAGCCGCCGCAATCGTCAGCGTCACCGGATCAGGAGGCACGGCGAAGATCATCGCAAAATATCGCCCTGATATTCCCATTCTCGCGCTAGCGGGCTCAGAGGAGATCGTACGTCAGCTGGCGTTCGTATGGGGTGTCCAGGCGACAATGTTCGAACCGCAAGCCGACACAGAAGAGCGCGTGGAAAGCATCAAGAAGCTTGTCCTGCAGCATGGCGTTGCAAAGGAGGGCGATTATGCCATTCTCACCGCCGGTTTACCGGTGAAAAAACGCCTTTCGACGAACATGCTCCGCGTTGTACAGCTGTAGGCGTCCCCACTCTCGTATTAGGTAATACTCTCTTAATTTCCTACATTTGTTGTCTGTAATTCCGGTAATTCACCGGATATCCGTCAACAAGCACTCACCGGCATTATGCCGGTTCTTTGTAGTCAGTACATTCACGAAAGGTCATCCACATGTCCTTGAAAAAGAAAATTGTCGACTTCTTCACGAGGAAGTCGCAGGTCGTAGAAGGCGGCGGCGAAAAGGCCATCCAGAAGCAGAAAGGGATGGGAAAACTCACCGCGCGCGACCGCATCAAAGCCATCCTCGACGATGGCTCATTCCATGAGTACGATCTCTTCGTCGAGCATAAATGCGAAGACTTCGGCATGGATAAGAAGCAACTCCCGGCAGACGGGGTCATCACCGGCACCGGAACGATTTTCGGCCATCCGGTATGTATTTACGCGCAGGACTTCACCGTCGCAGGCGGCTCACTCGGCCTGATGCACGCTCGAAAGATTACCAAGATCATGGATCACGCGATCAAGCTTGGTATTCCGCTTATCGGCATTAACGATAGCGGCGGTGCACGCATTCAGGAAGGCGTCAACTCTCTCGCAGGGTACGGTGAGATATTCTACCGTAACACGCTGGCTTCCGGGGTTATACCGCAGATCTCCGTCATCCTCGGTCCATGCGCAGGCGGCGCGGTGTATTCACCAGCTCTTACAGATTTCGTCTTCGTAGTCGATAACATCTCGAAGATGTTCATCACCGGACCCGAGGTCATCAAGACGGTACTGGGCGAGGAGATCAGCATGGAAGAGCTCGGCGGCGCGCGGATCCAGAACGAAATCTCCGGCAATGCGCATTTCTTTGCGATGTCCGAAGCCGAATGCTTCGAGCAGATCAAGAAACTCGTGACCTACATACCTTGGAACAACGGCAAGAAGGCTGATCCGTTCCCGGTAAAACCGCCCGATCCGACTACCGATATCGCATCCATTATTCCTGAGGACCCGCGTCAACCGTACGATGTCCGCGATATCATTCGTGCATTCAGCGATGACTCGGACTTCTTCGAGATTCAGGCCATGTGGGCGCAGAATATCGTCATCGGATTCGCACGCTTGAACGGCAAAACGGTGGGAATCGTCGGGAACCAGCCGCTGGTACTCGCCGGTGTGCTTGATGTAGACTCGTCCGATAAGGCAGCCAGGTTCATCCGCTTCTGCGACTCGTTCAACATTCCCGTTATTACTCTCGTCGATCTGCCGGGATATCTTCCGGGCGTCGATCAGGAGCATGCTGGTGTTATCCGCCACGGTGCAAAGGTGCTTTATGCCTACAGCGAGGCGACGGTACCAAAGATCACTGTAATCCTCAGAAAAGCGTATGGCGGCGGCTACATCGCCATGTGTTCGCGGCACCTTGGGGCAGACTTCGTCTTTGCCTGGCCGAGCGCTGAGATCGCGGTCATGGGGCCTGAGGGCGCTGCAAACATTATTTTCAAGAAGGAGATCCAGGGTGCTAAGGACCCCGATGCAATGCGTCAGGCAAAGGTCCAGGAATACACCGAGAAGTTTGCAAATCCGTATATCGCTGCAGCAAATGGCCATGTAGACGCGGTGATTGAACCGGAAGAAACGCGCGATTACCTGCTGCATTCCCTCAGCATTGCAATCGATAAGTCCGAACTTCGTCCCAAGAAGAAGCATGGAGTTCCGCCGTTTTAATCATGAGCAATCCAGAAGAATACACTACGCTTATTATCGACGACGCAACGTACCAGACCAAGTACACAAAGAAGTACGAGCGCCGAAAAAAGTACGCAGCTGCAAATCCCGATCACATCCTGGCATACATACCCGGAGTCATCCAGGAAATCAACGTGAAAGTTGGTGATACGGTGAAGTGGGGTGATAAGCTGCTCGTCCTTGAAGCGATGAAGATGCGCAACGACGTCGTCGCACCGAAAGACGGCGTTGTGAAAGCCATCAAAGTAAAGACAGGACAGATGGTCCCGAAGAACCACCTGCTCATAGAATTACACTAGCGGCAATACGTCGCGAAAGGTTAAAAGCCGATGCAGTGCATCGGCTTTTTTAATGTGGTAAATATCACGCTAGATAGAAGTAGCCGCCGCCTCGTCAAGCCACCAGTCGATTGTACCATCGATCGGTTTGACGAGGGAAGAAGGGAGCACCGCCGATGGTTCTCCCTTCATTATTTTTCGTAGAGTCTCAGCTTTTGAATCCCCCGTCACGATAAACGAAATCCTTCGAGCCCGGTTAATGAGCGGGAGCGTGAAAGTTATTCGCTGTTGACCGGAATCGGGGTGGATGGCAAGGGCGCAGAGTTTTTCCGATTCGCGTAGGGTTTGCGCTTCAGGGAATAGCGACGCGGTGTGTCCGTCCGTACCCATGCCGAGGAAAATCCAATCGAAGACAGGCACTTCATCGCGATGTTTCTTCACGTGACTGCGGATTTCACGTTCGTACCTGCGAACCTCTGCTTCAGGAGTGAGCTCGCCGTACATCCGATGGATATTAAGCACCGGGACTTCGAGCTTTTGCAGCAATGCCTCATATGCCATACGGAAGTTGCTCTCCTCATGCACCGGTGGAACGCAGCGCTCATCGCCCCAAAAACAATGCACGTACCTCCATATCCCTCGATCTTCCAGGGAGCCATTCGCCAACTCCTGATAAAGAAGCTTGGGTGTCGTCCCGCCGCTAAGAGCTAGAGAGAGCGTCTCCTGATTCCTAAGCTCCCCATGTACGTGCGAGTAGAAATCCGCTGCAAACGCTTCAACAAGTGCCTGCGGATCGCGAAAGACCTTGATGTGTTCTTCCCGGTTAGAGTTCACAGTATTCTCCATCGCTGCTGAGATTCTCACAGGGATAGCGCCAGTCGAGGTCCGGCGATTCGAAAATGCTCTTTGCTTCTTTAGGTCCCCATGTACCTGCAGGATAGCCGTAGAGCTTCTGGTCGCCGTCATCTTTCCAGGCGTCCAGTATCGGTTCGACGAAACGCCAACATGCTTCTACAGCATCGCTGCGTGCGTAGAGAGTTGCATCGCCGAGCATGCAGTCGAGCAGCAGGCGCTCGTATGCTGACGGGAGGGACCCCTCGGCGATATTGGCATACTTGAAGTCCATGCTCACCTGCTGGATCTGGAAACCGGCCCCCGGCACCTTCATCCCATACTTCAGCAGAATTCCCTCGTCCGGCTGTATGCGGATGACGAGTTGATTGCACTTCACGTTTTCATTGCTATCGCGGGAAAAGATGTAATGCGGCGTCCGTTTGAAGTGTATCACCACTTCCGAGACGCGGGTGGGGAGATGTTTGCCTGTCCGTAAGTAGAACGGTACCCCACCCCAACGCCAGTTATCGATATGAAGCTTGAGTGCCACAAAGGTTTCTGTCCGGGATTCCGGATCGACTTTCTCTTCGTCCCGGTAGGCTTTCAGCGTGTTCCCATCCACAGTGGACTCGGTGTATTGGCCGCGAACAACATTCTTCGCCACCTTGTCCCCGGTGATGGGGCGGAGCGAGTGGAAGACCTTCACGGTCTCGGATCGTACGGAATCCGCGTCGAAGACTGCCGGCGGTTCCATCGCGATTGTGCCGGTCACCTGGAGGAGGTGGTTCTGCACCATGTCGCGCATAGCGCCCGAATGATCGTAGTACCCGCCGCGTTTCTCCACACCGACGCTCTCGGCAGAGGTGATCTCCACGCGGTCGATGTAGTTGCGGTTCCACAGAGGTTCGAAAATCCCGTTTGCAAAGCGCAGCGCCATGATGTTCTGCACCGTCTCCTTGCCCAGGTAGTGGTCGATCCTGTAGATCTGGTCTTCCTGGAACGCATCCTGGAGCGTGGCGTTGAGCTCGAGCGCTGAATCCAAATCATGCCCGAACGGCTTTTCTACGATGAGCCGTTTCCAGCCGCGCGCTTCATTCTGCATATCGTGCGCAGCCAGATTCTTGGCTATGACAGGATACATTGCAGGCGGCACGGAGAGGTAGTAGATGATATTCCGCGGCATCGACCTCTCGTCGCAGATTGAAGCGAGCCTGTTCTTAACTTTTGCGAATGCTTCCGTGTTCTTCGTGTCGATGCCGGTGTAGTACATCGCTTGGAGAAACGACTGTGCTTCACCCTTGGATGCATCCTCGATATCGCCGAAATCTTGCAGCGACTGCTCCACGTGCCCGCGGAATTCCTCGTCTGAATATTCAGTGCGGCTGACGCCCAGCACTGCAAAGCGTTCCGGCAGCAGCTTTTTATGGTGCAGAGTGAAGAGCGCGGGAATGAGCTTCCGTTTCGTCAAATCCCCTGAAGCCCCGAAGATGACGATGACACAGTCCTTGGGCTGTTCCATTGTTATTCGCCTTTCTTCTTAACCGCGTGGCCGCCGAACTGGTTGCGGAGTGCAGCGAGCATGCGATACGCAAAGGAATTATCCTGGCGGGATTCGAAGCGCGCAAACAGGGCCTGTGTGATGACCGGCGCCGGTACGTCGAGATCGATTGCTGCCTGGATCGTCCAGCGGCCTTCGCCGCTATCGCTTACGTAGGGCTGGAGCGAAGCAAGCTTTGGATCGTCGGCGAGCGCGAGTTCGGCGAGTTCAAGCAGCCATGAGCGGATAACACTTCCATACTGCCAGACGCTGCTCACAGCCTTCAGGTCGATATCGAATTTCGACTTCTCCATGATTTCGAAGCCTTCAGCATATGCCTGCATCATGCCGTATTCGATTCCGTTGTGGACCATTTTCACGAAATGACCGGCGCCGTTGGTTCCGCAGTACTGGTAGCCTTTCTCGGGAGCGAGGGTTTTAAGGATTGGTTCGACATGGGCGCAGGGTTCTTCGCTGCCGCCGTACATCAGGCAGTAGCCTTCGGTAAGTCCCCAAACGCCGCCGCTTGTCCCGCAGTCGATATAGTGAATGCCCTTCGCCTGGATGCGCTCGGCGCGAGCTTCAGTATCCTGCCAATTGGAGTTACCGCCGTCGATGATAATGTCGTTTTGATTGAGGAGGGGAAGGAGGGCATCGATGTTTTCATCAACCGGCGCGCCGGATGGGACCATAAGCCATACTATCTTTCGTTCCGGCAACTTGCCGACGAGGTCTTCAAGCGAGGTTGATGCAACTGCTCCTTTTTCTGCGGCTTCATCGATCTTCGGCTGCGATCGATTGTAGACGACGACTTCATGCCCATCGCGGAGAAGTCTCTCCACCATATTGGCTCCCATTTTTCCGAGACCTACAAAACCGAGTTTCATTTTCTATCCTTACATAGCTGTTTGTACGATTGGTGGTGAATCCAAATACGTTATGAACGCCGTTGCTCTGAGCGCTCTATGGTCCTTTTGGCGACGTCAACAATACCGTCGACGGTCAGGCCGAATTCCTTCAGCACATCCTTGACCGGCGCCGATGCCCCGAAATCGCGCAATCCGATAATGCTGCCGATGCCGCGGCGGCCGGTATAGCGGCGCCAGCCGAATGTCGAGCCGGCTTCGACAGAAACCCTCGCATCGACTTCCGGCGGAATGACGGAGTCCTTGTACTCGTCGTCCTGGTCTTCGTAGAGGGACCAGCAGGGCATGCTTACCACACGCGCTTTAATACCTTCGCTCAGAAGCCGTTCGTATGCTTTCAGACAGAGCTGCACCTCGGAGCCCGTAGCTATGAGAACCAGCTCCGGTGTTCCTTCGCAATCGGCAAGGACGTATGCGCCGCGAAGCGCATTATCCGCGGAGGCGTACTTCTCTCTATCGAACGTCGGTATGCCCTGCCGCGTCAGCACCAGCGCCACGGGTCGGTTACGAAGATTCAGGATGTGTTTCCACAGCACGCTGACTTCGTTCGCATCCGCGGGGCGGATGACTTCGACATTCGGGATTGCCCGCAGGGAAGCGAGATGTTCGATCGGTTGATGGGTGGGACCGTCTTCGCCAAGTCCGATGCTGTCGTGCGTGAAGATATATATGACGGGCTGATCCATCAGTGCGGATAGCCGAAGCGAAGGCCGCATGAAATCCGAGAACACGAGGAAGGTCGATACATACGGACGTAAACCGCTGAGGGCCATACCGTTGGCAATGGCACCCATCGCGTGCTCGCGCACACCAAAGTGTAGATTCCGGTGCTTGTATTCGCCTTTCGCGAAACTGCCCTCATCTTCTATAAGTGTCTTTGTCGACGGTGCGAGATCGGCAGAGCCGCCGAGGAACCACGGAATCTTCTCCGCAATTGCGTTCAGAACCTGGCTGTTCGACTTCCGGCTGGCAAGGCCCTTTTCGTCGGCCTCAAATTCCGGCAGACAGCAATCCCACTCGGTGGGCATTCTGCCGTCCCGGATCATGCGAATCTCTTCTGCTTCTTTCGGGAAGTCTCCTGTATACCGTTCGAAGAGTTCCTCCCATTCGCGTTCCTGATCCCGCCCGCGCTCCATGATCTTTTTCTGATACTCATAGATCTCGTTCGGCACATAGAATTCCTTATCCGGATCCCAGCCGTAGTATTCTTTGGTCGCCCGGATTTCATCTTCGCCGAGCGGGGAGCCGTGCGCTCCCGCAGTATCCTGCTTGGAGGGGCTTCCGTATGCGATGTGAGAATCTACGATGATAAGCGTCGGCCTGTCGACCTCTTCCTGTGCGATCTGAAGCGCGCGCTTGAGGAACATGAAATCATTCGCATCCCCGACACGCAGCACGTTCCAATTGTACGCCATAAAGCGCGTGGCGACGTCCTCACTGAAGGCCAGATCGGTTTCGCCTTCGATCGTGATACGGTTGTTGTCGTAGATCCACACAAGATTGTCGAGGCCGAGATGCCCGGCAAGCGACGCCGCCTCGCTGCTGACCCCTTCCATCATGCAGCCGTCGCTGGCGATTGCATAGATATTGTAGTCGAAGATTTTGTATTCCGGGCGGTTGTAGTTTGCTGCGAGCCATTTTTCGGCAATCGCCATACCGACGCTTGTCGCGACGCCCTGGCCGAGTGGGCCGGTCGTCGCTTCGACGCCGGGAGTGAGGTTGTATTCCGGGTGGCCGGGGCACTTGCTGTGCAGTTGCCGGAACTGCTTAATATCCTCGAGCGAAATATCGTACCCGCAGATGTGCAGCAGACTGTACTGCAGCATGCAAGCGTGACCTGCGGAAAGGATAAACCTATCCCGGTTCATCCAGTCCGGGTTTTTCGGATTAAATTTCATGAACGAATCGAACAGTGTGTACCCTACCGGCGCAAGTGCCATGGGCGTTCCGGGATGCCCGGAGTCCGCTTTTTGAACCGCATCCATGGAGAGGGTGCGGATCGTGTTGGTGACCAGCATCGGAATTTCCGTGCTGTCGGGCGCCCTGTCGATTTGCTCGTTACTCATACACCATTGTTGATAGATAGATTACACGCTGTGATGGATTGCCAGAGCCGCGCCGACGATCCCTGCATCGTTCTGCAACTCCGCCACGACAATGTCGGCGGCTGTGTTGAGCAGCGGGATGAACATCTGGCTCTCGGCCGAAACGCCGCCGCCGATGATGAACACATCCGGCGAGCAGAGGCGCTCCAGCTTTGCAAAGTACACATTCAGGCGTTCCGCCCAAGCCTCCCACGATAGGCCTTCGCGCTCGCGTGCTATGGTAGATGAACGCGATTCTGCAATTTCGCCGTTAATCTCGATGTGACCGAACTCCAGGTTTGGGACCAGCGTCCCGTCGATGAACATTGCGGTGCCGATCCCCGTCCCCAGTGTGACCATCATTACCGCGTAGCCTTTCTTTTCCAGGTAGGCACGGCCCGCTCCGAATCGCATTTCAGCGACGCCTGCGGCGTCGGCATCATTAATGACCGCGACGCCGTCGGGGGAGAAGGCCTTCATCTTTTCCATAATGTTCACGCCGACCCAATCGCCGTCGAGATTTGCAGCGGTAAGCACCTTCCCGTGTTTGATAACGCCGGGAAAACCGCAGCCGATCTTTCCGCTCCAATCGAAGTGCGCGATCATCTCCTCAATGACAGCAAAGATCGCCTTCGGGGTTGAGTCTTCCGGCGTGTGGATTTTATGCCGGGGTTTCAGCAGCTCGCCGGTTTTCATATCGACCGGGGCACCTTTTATACCGGTTCCGCCGATGTCAATCCCAAGGATAGGCTCGCTGCCCGCATGCTCGTGCAGATTCATGTATTAGGCTCGATTATTCGGAATAAACTAGATGAGCTGACACTCATCTCAACAGTAGGAAAAGCTACTGAGAATTCAAAGACCAGTCGTAGCGCAGGTAGTCGATGGAGGGCTTATTCTTCTTGATATACGCGGCATCGCTGTCGCTCATATACTTTTCCGCGACGGCACGGACGGAGCCGAACTTCTTCTCAAAATCGTCCGAGAACCATTTGAAGATCTCCGACAGCTTGAGCGTATTGGCAGCCTTATCGAGTTTGTTCTTCGAGGGGTCGCGAAGAAAAGTCCGGGCGTTCTCCTCGAGCTGCCTGTACACCGTTCCCGGCGTGTATGCCTTGCGGATGAGTTTCGGGCAGCTCTGAGCGGCACAGACAACGCCGAAATGTATCAGCGCGCCGCCGAGGGGAATAATGTGATCATATTCGAGCTTATCGAGCGTCATCTTTTCTCCGGCAATGGAGAACTTCTTCTTTTTGAAAAACCCGTCCACATCCATCGGCGAATCGAGAGGCATGTGATCGATGACGTTCTTAATGACGAGCGCATTATATGCATTGATATAGAACGCCAGCATTTCGTTGTCTGAAAACTTCTTTGTGTCGGCCTTGCCGATAGCAGCCACGTACTCTTTGAACGATTCGCTTTTGGCGAATCCAGGGTAGTTTACCATCCCGTCGCGGTCGACATACCGCTTAAGGAGTCCGTCAAACGTGGAATGATCGAAGCCTTGCGAGAATGCAGATGCAGCGAAGGTAATTCCTATTATAATTAAGGCGGTGGTTACACGGTTGTTCATCATCATGCAGCTTTTTTCTGATCGTTATTCTGAATCACGGGTAGTTCGAAGGAGAGCGTATCGACGGGGCAGACGGTGACGCAGATACCACATCCGATACATGAACTTGTACTGTTATCGAGCGTTTCCTGTTTCGTGGCGTATGCCATCACATCAATGCCCACCTGGCAGTAGCGAGAGCATTCGTTGCACGAGATGCATTTCTCGTTCGAATAAATCGCGAACTTGCTGAGACCTACCTTGGTATAGCCATTTGAAATCCACTGCATCATCTTGGCAAGCGGGCACCAGTACCGGCACCAAACTTTCCCGCCAAGGAAGGGATACAGCGTCACCGGCAGAATGCCGATTAGCCATATATCGACGAAGATGCGATAGATAGATATCGACTCCTTGGCTGTCCCTGCGAGCCCCATATAGATATCCTTTCCCAGCATCACAAGGGTCACAGCCACCGCGAGTACAAGGATCGCGGTTCCCATCCATTCGAGTTTGATGGAGGTTCTTCCTTTGGGTGCAAGGTGCCTCCACCTGTCGCCGAACGTCTCTGCGAGCCCGCCGCAGCCGCATATCCAGGAGCAATAGCGCTTTCCGTGCCAGAGCACGAACGTGGGGATAATTACGAAGGAGAGCAACACGCCCCAGACGATCCACACCTGGTGTGGATTATAGAAAAACGTATAGAAGAACAGCGGCCATGCGTACACGATTCCATAGCTTCGCCACGACTGATCGGCGAACACCTGATCCTGCGATAGTCCGCCGAGCCACTGGAATTCCAGTGCCCATTGGAAAAGGAACTCGGGAATGATAAAGAAGAAGAGCCACTGAAAACCGATGAGGCTGATATACCGCCACACCTGGAATCGGTCTTTTCTATCGAGGCCCCAGCGTTTCAGAGCCTGCACGCCGAAGATTGTCATGAGCGCAGTGTAGAGCACTGTGTACCAAAAGCTCCATGGCCGGTCGGCAAAGGTCAGCGCATCGTAGCCCCAGTTCGTAAACGGCCAGAACTCCTGCCCCTCTCCGGCCTTGATTCCGTACACTGCATAGCATATCATAAACGATATGCCGAGCCATGCCCATTTGTCCCCATTTTTGCCGAGGACAATGAGTGCGGCGGCTCCGGCCACCACCGCAATGACGCCCGACCATGCCGAGATTGTCAAAAATGCATCGGGAACGACCTCAGTCTGCCCGCCCGCAAACCACAGTCCGGTCATAGTGAAGAGGGTAAGGAGCAGGGAGCGGAGCAGGCTGCCGTTCCATTCGTTTTCAAGCTTCAATCCGAGCGACTTCAAAAACTTGGCGGGAAACTCAGCGCCAATCAACACGAAGGAGTGATCGGCCTTCACGGTTTGTTCCTCCTGGCTGCCGCCGGAATCGACGGAGAGGACGGCCTCTTTTCCATCGAATCGCTTCACGTCCGAGTTGAGAATCGGTGTTATACTCCCGTCTGCGATAGCGCTATCGAGCGCTTGCTGGTTATCCTTAAATATTCGGCTGAACTCTCCGCGCCGGTAAGAGAGCGTGACCCGATTTTGTTCTGACAATGTCAGTGCAGCTTCCACCGCACTGTTTCCGCCTCCGACTACCAGAATATCCTCATCGGAATACTTCTTCGGGCTGTAGAGCATGTGGTACACGCATTCCTGCTCTTCGCCTTCCACACCAAGCTTTCGGGGATTGCCGCGCTGCCCTGTAGCGAGTATGACATAGGATGCCTTGTAGGTATCCCGTTCGGTCTCAACAGTAAACACCCGATCGTTGCGTTGGACAGAAACAACGCCTTCATTCGTGTGGATGTTCAAACCGTTTTCTTCAACGATCTGATTCCAGCGCTGGATGAGGGTTTCTTTCGTGGCGCCATCTAGCCAGAGCTTGCCTTTGGGAGGTGTTTCATCCGGCTCCGCATAGACCCATTTCCCTTCGGGGAAATTCTCGATCGTGTTCGCGATCTTTTCCTTCTCGAGCAGGAGGCAGGACATCTCCTTATCCTTCGCAGCCAATGCAGCGTTGAGACCCGCCGCTCCGGCCCCGATGATGATCACATCGTATGTATCCTCGCCGGCTGCCTTTGGCTTTTTCAGAGCGGAGATATGCTCGATCACCTGGTAGCCCTGCTCCATCGCCAGTTTGATAACGGGTGCGCCCGCGAGATCGCCGACCACGAACAGTCCTTTGACGTTCGATTCGAGATTCTTATCGACCTCAGGCCGTTGGCTGGGACCGTTCGCACTTGCGAAAATCGTCTCTTCGAACCAGTGTTGGATTTTCTTAAACATCTGCCGCAGGTGCTTTCATGATAGTTGTGGTTGGATTACGATGGATCATTTGATAGTCCGGCGCGTTGGACATCGGAATCTGAATCCGGTTCGAGTTCGTTGCCGCATTTGGAGCAACGGTTTGCGGAAGGGTGATTCATGTTTCCGCAGCTACTGCACTGAATAGAACTGCTCGTGGTACGAACCTTCTGGAGATGCGGAGGCAGATCAACTTCCTCTTTGCGCTCTTTCATCGCGATGACCGCAAAGCCGATAACGTTTACTATGAGTCCTGCGAAGAACCACAGCACGGCCGGGTAGCCTTTCTTCACTGCTATGGTAGCCGAACCCGCCGCACAAAGCAGTGAGCAGGCGATGAGAACACCGAACCAGAACCAGCCCAACCCCATACCGCCGTTACCGGGCACTGCTTCTTCGCTGAAGAGGCCGCCCCTGGCCTGCATCGACGCGAAGTATTTGGAAGGATTGGCGAGGAATGTTCCTATCTCAGCGCGGTGGACTGCGACGCGCCTGCCCTTGTAGAGAAATGCATAATCCTCCTCCGATACAGGACTTCCACACACGATGCACCGGTCGCTATCGCGCACCTCGAGCCTGGTAAGCTCTTCGAGAGTGAGCGCGGTATCGCTCTGGCCGTAACTTGGCGAAGAAGTGATAAGCGAGCTCACTGCGACGATCGTCGCAAGCAGCAGCGATCTGCCTGATGTGGCGGAGATGAGCATGTGGTTACATGTTGTTGCTTTTGAAATGCGTCGTATGAGGACCTTAATGGCTTACAGAGAGGCCCGCTGTATATGCAAGGGCGGAAAGCGCATTCTGCACCAGCGTGCCCGATGCAGCACCGACCGATAGTGTAAACGATTCCGTCAAGGCATACCCGACCTCCAGACCGTACGAAAGGTAGCGCTGGTTATTCGGGTAGAGGCCGGTCAGTTCACCCGGCTGAAAGCTGTTGTCGCCGTCGCGGAGCGGCTGAATTCCTGCAACCTTTAGCATGACGATGACATCGTCGAGAGGGCGGTACCCGGCGTCGAGTCCATACCTGATCTCGTTTCCGTAGCTGCCACCGCGGATGTTGACCCCCATGGAGGCAGATATCCATCCCGGAATGGGGTACAGCGAGTAGCCATATTCCAAACCCGCGTATTCGCTCCACACACCGTACCCGGTTCGCAGGCCCGACTCCACTTTGTCATCACCGAGAGGTACGCCCAAAGCCAGCACACCCGCAAGAGCTGCACCGCTTCCTTGCCACAAGCCTATCCGTACACCGATATCTCCATCGGAGATGCCGGTATTCTCGCCGGGCGTTTGGGAGGTGTTTTCCGTTTCGCTGAGCTTCAGTGAACGGTAGAAGGGCAAGTATGTGAACACAGTGATGTTATTCGTAAGGCCGTATTCGCCGTAGAAGAACAGTGTGTTGTCTTCCAGTGTGGCAACGGGGATCTTCATCGTTTCCGTGTAATACTGATCGCCCTTCACAATCTGGATACCGAGTTTGTAGTACCCGCTCCCTTCTTCCTGCGGCCAGCCCCCAGCCAGGACGGCGTGCTGAATGGAAAGGAGCGCAACAACAAATAAAATTCGTTTCATCGAAGGTCTCTTGATGTCTGTTTTTCACCGACCACAGCTCTCCATCTACAGACTACGTGGCAGGCGTTTACCGATGTTGATATAGGTTAGAAGATAGGCCTTTCGAATGACAATGTGCCATTCTTTGAGTGGAAGATTTCCGGAATGACAGCCAGCTTACCTTTCGGAGGGTTCTCCGTTGGAAAGCGCTGCAGAAATTCGGGCTTTTGCATTGTCTGGAAGACAAGGAAGGTCATAGCGAACATCATTAAAACGCTCGTCTGATACCGTGTGGATATACTCGCGTAGCCATTTCATGCTGCCGTCGAATGCCTTACAGTGTTTGCACATCAGCATGTGCAATTTGATGATGATTCTGTACTTGAGCCGCACTTCGGTATCCATCGTGACGGATACCCAATTCCCTATTTTGGTGCATTCAAGGACATCACGTACCGATAGCCCCTCGAAGGGCATTTCGCGTATTGGTTCCCCCATTGCTGTACCGTGTTATAAGTGTATCAAATTATTCGATAGTGTTCTATCGTTGTTCATCTACGTACAATGGTCGTACTGACCTCCGCTACATTACAGCCATTGAGCTCAACAATTTTGCGGTCGCGCTGAGGATGGAAATCACACTATTCTGGAATGGAGTTGGTCGTATCGTCCGGTACGTAGACTTGTCGATCCGATCGTTGCCTCATGCGACTCCAAAACGACTCATCACGCTCGCCAGTCTCTAGAATAAAGAACTCGACCCGCCGGTTCCGGGCTCTTCCTCTTTCCGAGTTATTCAGTGAAACCGGCTGTGTTTCACCATAGCCCTTCGCTTGAAGCCTGCTGGCATCAACACCTAGATTGACGAGAATCCGCTGGACTGATTCGGCGCGCCGCTGCGAGAGATCAATGTTATAGTCATCCGAAGCCAGGGAATCAGTATGACCTCTGATCTCCACCCGTAGATCGGGATAGAGGTTGAACAGCTTTGCGTTTTCTTCAAGGATAGGATACGATTCGACGCGCAAGGAATCGGAGTCCAATTCAAAGTTCACATTGAACAAAGTGAGGATCATGCCTTCACGGAGCGTATCCCCGGAATTCTGGCGTAGATACTCCAGCCCGGTGTTTGGGGATGCCGTGTAGTTCACTACGCTCAATGTGTCTGGAAGGTCGGGTGGTTCGTAAACGATTTCTGGGCAATCGGCAACTTGGTCCGGACATCCATCGGTATCGTCTACTCCGTTCAGATCCTCTGTGAGGAGCGGGCATTTATCGATATCGTCATATATCCCGTCGCCATCTGTATCACGATTCAAGGGATTCGTCGATGTATTTCGAAGCTCAGCGAAGTCTGACAAGTTATCCAGATCAGTGTCTTGGGACAGAGGATTTGTTTGGTGAAGGCCCCACGTCCGCTCTGTCGCACGTCGTGATCCCAGGGATGTTTCTCGACAAAATCCAAGTACGAGCCGGTCCCTTCGCTCTCCCCCCCTTCCCTCATATTTCGTGTTGTCTGACATGTCCCTCCCCTATATCTTGCATGTCTTTTTGAAGGAACCAACTGATAAGGAGCTCGCATTGCTCAGTGAACTGGAGGAGC
>PABJ01000179.1 GCA_002699105.1 Ectothiorhodospiraceae bacterium
ACCAGGTCGGCGATAACAACGACATCGACATCAAGCAGCTCAACAACGGCTATGCCGGTTCCGCTGAGTACGCCGAAGTGAACCAGAAGGGTAACAACAACGACGGTATCGTCCAACAGTACAACGATGGTCACTGGGCGCTCATCAACTCCAAGGGTAACGAAAACTTCGCAAAAATCGTCCAGGAAGGTAACGACAACGACGGCGAATTCTTCCAGGATGGTAACCGCAACGAAGCCAACAGCTTTGCATTTGGCGGCATCAACACCACCTATGGCAAGCAGGTCGGTAACGACAACAAGATCGACCAGGATCTTGGCAACGGTCAGGCAACGATGGATTCGCACCTCAGCACACTCCAGATCGGCGACCGCAACTACTCGAAGCAGGATGTCGAAGGCGACGGATGGCCGGGCGGGATCGATGCCGTACTCAACATCGGCGACGTTATCCAGCGCGGTAACAGCAACACAGCACGCCAGATCATGACGAAGTTCGACGGCGATGTCATGTACAACGAACTCTATGGTAAGCAGCTTGGCAACAACAACGTGCTGAAGCAGGAAGCCGCCGGCGACGGTAACTTCTCGAATATCATGCAGTCCGGTAACATGAACAACGCCGTCTCGCTCCAGAACTAGGAGGTTGTGAACCATGAAGAACCTACTCACAATTGTTGCTTGCACTCTGGCCTTTGCCGGTACGACTTTCGCGCAGCATACCAACGTCGTTACTTCGAATGGTAACGACAACGATGTGGATGTTATGCAAACCTTCTACGGTTTTGGTTTCATCCATGACGGTAGCGAAGCCTATGTCGACCAGGTCGGAAACAACAACGATGTCGATGTTACCCAGTACAATGATGGCTGGTGGTTTTCGAGTGAACTTGCTGAAGTCAATCAGCGAGGAAACAAGAACCGCGCTATCGTTGAACAGATTAAGAGTGCGCATGAGGCCCTCATCAATTCCAAAGGCGACGACAACTACGCCAATATTCGTCAAGAATGGATTGCGAACGAAGCCGAGATTGATCAGGATGGTAATCGAAACAAGGCCACGAGCTTTGCGAATGGTTTTATCAACACAACCTACGCGAAGCAGGTCGGAAACGATAACCAGAGCGATCAGGACCTTGGAAATGGTGACCGGACTGCAGATTCGCATCTGAGCGCCCTTCAGGTCGGTAACAGCAACAAATCGAAACAGGACGTCGAAGGCGATAGCTTCGGTCCGTTTATCTTTGCATATCGCAACGTTGGCGATGTGATCCAGAGAGGAAACGGCAACGACGCCAAGCAATTGATGACCATGTTCGATGGCGATGTTCAGTTGAATGAACTCTACGGAAAGCAGATTGGCAACACCAATATGCTCAAGCAAGAGGCAGCAGGCGATGGAAACTATTCCAACCTGACGCAGACTGGCAACATGAACAACGCTGTATCGTTGCAGAACTAAACGCACAGTACCCTGGGAGCGCTACCGCGCTTCCAGGGTGCGTGTTTTTGTAAGAGATGCAACTTCTCCTCATTTTGGAGCGTTGAACTATTGACTCATATTCGCGGCAAAATACTGAAACGTGTAAAACACTGATACCTATGAATCCATACCGACTGCTTCGAGCAACCTTCTGGTCGCTTTTGTTTCTAGGCTCTGCAAGTACAGCACTGGTAGCACAATCAGACTATCAAAACGAAGCGTACCTGGAGCAGGTTGGAGATTTGAATGAAATTGTGGTGATCCAGCGCAATGCGGAAAAGCAGAATAGCGCTGTTGCCCGTCAGTTGGGTGAAGGCAATCGTGCCGAACTCGAGCAGGTGCAGTCCTTTCTTGGCGACGAAGCGAACCGAATGAATCTTGTTCAGAGCGGTCATCAAAACGCGGCAAAGATGCGGCAAGACGGATCAGGTAATCACTCTTCCGCCAACCAGTATGGCAATCAAAACGATTTCGAACTCGATATCCTTGGCGATAAGAACCGGTCGTTTCTATTGCAAAGCGGCAACAATAACAGCGTATTTCAGGAACTCACTGGCGATGAGCTGAACTATTCAGTCATCCAGCGCGGGAATAACCTTGAAGTTGTCCAGATTGAAAATGGTGAGCGCGCAAAATCCTACGAGATTCAGCAACGCGGCAATGGAATGAAGATCATTATCGTCAACGGCGGATTGCCGGGCACACCTTAATCCGCACCTCCCATTGCTGCGCACAGTTCCATACCTCTTTCTTGCTCTCTTCGTCATTCTGTCCGTCACAGACGGAAGTATGCATCCCGACTCTTTAGGTCGGGGGAATGACTCACTCCATATCTGGATCGAAACGACACTCCATCAGGATACGCTGCATATTGATGGGCGATTCACAGGTTCAGTCGAAACCGATGCGCCGCTCGACTACACGCTCTCGGTCTCGTTGGAACGTACCGGCGGAACCTCCTCCAGCAGCCAGCAAGGCAGAATTCTACCGGGCGCATTCGAAAGCAAGCATCTTTCCAGAACAAGCCAATCATTTTCCGACGGGGACAATGCAATAATTATCCTGCGCCTGGAAAAAGATGGCACATTTCTCCAAGCTGATACGGTATATTACCCTATCAGGTAAATCAGAAGTACATCCCGAACGACCTTAAAACCCGTTATGCGACGATTTTCGATTTTAGCCGGTGTCCTTGCGTTTGCAGTCCTCATTGGGGCATGCAGCGAAGACACTATTGAACCAACATTGTATGGGTCGATCTCAGGCACCGTCCTCGACAACGAAACTAACCTCCCAATTGCCGGTGCGAGCGTAACCACAAGCCCACCGACTAACGCCATCGTCACCGACGATCAGGGGCAGTTCAGTTTCACCGAGGTACCCGTTGGTGAGGTCATTATAACCGCATCAAAGAACGGCTTCAGGAAAACCAGTGTTGCGGTGACCGTTCAGGAAGAAATGCAAAGCACTGCGACAATCTTCATGAGCGTCGATGCGACGGGGAATACAGCGCCCGACCCTCCGCGCAACCCCGATCCGGCAAACGAATCCATCGGAAGGGAAACATCGTTAACGCTCTCCTGGAGCGGAAAGGACGACGACGATGACCCTTTACGATACGACGTCTACCTGTATGAATCGAGCATCGGCGAACCGATGCACGTGGCGAACGGCATAAGCGATACCACGTTACAGGTAGACGGACTCAAGTACAATACTACGTATTTTTGGCAGGTCATCGTCCGCGACAGCCTGGAGGCTGTGACAAACGGCGATGTATGGAGTTTCACCACGCGAGAGTTCCCGCCGCTGCCGATTATGTACGCAACAATCGTTGACGGAAACTTTGAGATATTCGCAGCGGATTCAGCGGCAGCAGGGGAGCGCATCCGGCTGACACATTCCCCGGGCCGGGATTGGTGGCCGCGGTACAGCCGTAACCGCAGGAAAGTTGCTTTCACATCGAACCGAAACCGGGACACATATCTCTACACGATGGATCGTGACGGAGAGAATGAATTCAGGATCACTTCCATTCCGGTGGACGGGTACCACAATCAGGGACGGGGCTTCGGATGGGCGCCAGACGGCGGCCTCCTGTACTTCAGCCACTACGATGAACTGATGCGCATTTACCCTGAAGGCTGGGGACTTGCTACCGTAACGACTGCACCGCCCGACAGGCACTTCAGAGAAGTCGAGTTTTCGCCGCTCGGGGATAGGATTATTGTGCTTACGATCGGTAAGGATATCTACACCAACGAAATCTATACGATGGGGCTCTTTGGCGAAAATCCAACGAAGGTCGTCGACGATCTTCCCGGGATCGTTGAGAGTCCTTCTTTCTCCGTCGATGGAAACAAGATTATTTATACGCACGATGTGTCGGGTCACGAAGTACCGGAAGGCAGACAGCTCGATGCGCATGTCTTCATAGCAAACGTCGATGGCAGCGATCCGGTGGATCTATCGGCAGTGGGCAAACCTCCCGGGATGAACGATCTCTATCCGAGATTTGCGCCGAACGGCGGGAAGGTCATTTTCACGCAGGTACCGAACGATAACCCCGATGCCGCCGAGACATGGATCATGGATCTGGACGGGCAGAACAGAAAACGCATCCATGGAGAAGGCGTAACGCCGGACTGGTTCTAAACCGGCTACGTAAAGAGACTATCGCCATCGCCGGCCTGAAGAGACACTTCTTCGAGCCGGCGTTTGTCGTATCTGGTGCTGATGATGGAGGGCTTGTGTCCCTTTTTCATATACATCCAGGGGAAGCCGTTCTTGTAAATCTCCGCCCGGAGCCAGGGCTGATAAATCATCAGCAGGCATGCATTACACGAAGCCATGTAGAGGCTGATACGATGCGCGACGGCAGCATGAGCGTCCCGCTCGCAGTAGACATACTGAATGTCGACGATTGAATCCCTGCGCTGCAATGCAAGAAAAGCAATGATAGCGCCGTTATCATCCCGTATACGGATATAGTCGATTGAAAACGTTCTGGCTGTCGCAGAGAAGAAATACCGCCGGTCCTCCTCGGTGGGCGCCGGGGTCTCAAGCACCCACGGATATTCTTTGACCCAGTTGAATTCCTCGATACTGCGCCGCGTGAAATCCCTATCCCTGACGCGTTCGATGAATGCATACGTCTCCTCGTCCAGTCGTTCGAGCGTATCCGAAGTGTAGTGGGGGCTTCGATTCGGAATGCGTTTTTTCCACATCCCCAATTGCGCGGCAAGAATCGGCTTCGCAATCTTATCTGCCAGACGAAGGAGGGGGCGGATACGCGCCGTCCAGTGCATTCGCTCGGGGAGGACCGATGCGAGGCAGGGCCTTACCATGAATGTAAATCTCTGTAACCGCATAAACTCTGCCGTTTTCTCGAACCGCTCGTAGACCCGTTGCGCACTCTCGGAAAACGAGGTCCCTCCGAGCCGGTCGTCGTACGCCTCCCATGCCTTGCGGAACACCGCCATTCCTGCACCAGAGCCCTTCTTCTCAGGGTCGGACCACCAGCAGCTCAGCCAGCCGAATTTCTCTCGTTCACCGTGCAGGTAGATCCAGTCCGGCACGATTCCGATGTACGACATGACTGCACCTCCTTCATCATAGGCGACGATGAGGAGCACATCGTTTTCGTCTGCTCTTGGATTGTGTATCTGGGATAGGGCGCGGTGCCTGGTGATCGGAAGATGTTCTGCTTTCCAGAAGGCATCATCCTCCAGTGCATCGCGGAGCGTGCGCGCGGTATATTCAATGATTTCCACGTTATTTTCGACGAACCTTCCAGGAGCCTGTGAACTTGCGCAGTAGATAACGAACGTAGCAAGTTTTGACGCGCATGTCAACAGGTTCGGAAGAATCTTCGATGTTTGAACGGTGAAGAATCCAGGGATAGATATCGCGTTTGAGATTCGCAGAGCCGAATGCGATGTCGATGTCGGCAGCGATGCTGTCGAAAAACTCTTTACTCACGCAGCGATCTGTGAAAGGAAATGCGAACGCAGCGTAGTCGATGTTGAACCTGTCCTTGATTAGCGAGACGCTTGCTTTTGTCTGGCGTATTTGTTCTTCCAACGAAAGGAGGAAGTATGCAGGGTGATCGAGACTATGAGCGCCGATTGTGAATCCACGCGCGAGAAGGTCGCGCACCATCTCTGTGGTCATGTACGGTTTTGCGCTCTGGAGATAGTCTTCGCCGTCAACCTTCATCGCTTCAGCGATCGTATGCAGGTACTGTTGTTCGTCGTAGTCCAACAAAGGAGCAACCCTTCCGCGCTGCACGAAACCGCGTTTCCCGATTGAGCGCTCTTTGATCACGCTTCCAAGATGGCGGTAGAAGAGCTTCTCATTGTCGATTAAATCGGTTGTGAGAAAGAAGGTGGCTGGGATACCCTTCGCTTCCAGTATTGGCGCTACTACCTCGTAGCATTCACGTAAACCGTCATCGAACGTAAGGTGCAGCGCCTTCTCAGGCAATGGCACCTCGTCGCGGACATGAGCGATGAGGTCGCTCAAAGCTATGGGCGTGAAGTTCGCGAGGAGATAGTCCATATCCTTCTCGAACTCCTCCGGACTGATTACCGGATACAAGTGCTTGACATGATCCGGAGCGGATTCGGCGACTGCATGATAATACGGAATAAATGGCCGTTTTGATCGGCGAAGCAAGAACTCAAGGGAGAGCCTCTTGCTTAATAATCGCACAATATGATCCGTATTCAGCATTTAATCGGGGAACCAAAGAGGGTTGTACTCGTTATAAAGATTATCAGGCGACAGTCATCCAAATGACAATGTACAAGGAATCTGCATTGAAAAAGTACTCGACTCTTTCACTTGTGCTGCTCCACGGCGCGTTGGTTTTCGTTGCTTGCAGCGATGACGACGACGATGGTGTAACAAATTCGCAGAGACCGACGGTCGCCATTTGGCTTACCGACGTGCCAACAACGTATGACGAAGTTAATATAACGTTCAATGAAATCAGTGCATACCAAAGCGTCTGAATGGCGTCCAAATCCGGACGGTTGCAATTCGAAGCCGATTGACCTTACCCTGCTGGTTGCAACCTTGAGAAGGCCTACAGACGTCGGAACCATAACACGTAACTAAGATCACAATATATCGGTGCAGCTATGAAACAGCTCTTTCGTAACGCAATTCTATCCGCCACCCTTTTGCTTGGACTGGTCTCGACAGGCCTGGCACAAGGCCCCATGGGGAAGGACTTCGGTATCGGCCTGACTCTCGGTGAGCCTACCGGCGTCACAGCAAGATTCTGGCTGAGCAAACAGAATTCCTGGGATCTCGCAGCCGGAGCATCGTATTTGGGGAATCCCCACATCCAGGCCGGTTATCTGTGGCACTACAACCAGGCATTCAATTCCCGGATCGTATCTATCTATCTGGGTGTTGGGGGCATATTGGGGTTCGGTGAGAAAGGGAAAGTGGTAATTATAAATCGGAGGAAGGTAGATTCGTGGTACTTCGATGACGGGAACGACGGGCTTCTTGTAGCAGCGCGTGGGGTAGCCGGACTGCAGATCATACCGCGCAATACGCCGCTCGATATCTACCTGGAACTCAATCCGATTCTCGGTCTCACACCGGATGTCGGCTTTGATGCCCTCGTCGCGGTCGGAATTCGTTTCTACCCGTAGAGATTCCACATGGAAAAAACACAACGCCCGGCAATTGCCGGGCGCTTTCTGTTCATAGGTAATGGAGGCTTAATTCATTGCAGCCTTCTCTGATTCGCTCACGCCCAGTTCATGGACATACTTCGCGACATCGCGCAGCTCCTGCTCGCTGAGGCGATTCTTCCACACAGGCATGATGGTATGAGGGTAGTACTTCTCCGGGTTTGCGATGACATCCATCATCAGCGTATCGGCGGGATACTTCATGTAGGCTTTGCGGAGATCGGCAAGCCCGATTCCCGTTGTACCATGACACGTAATGCATCCTTTTTCGATGTACAGCTTTTCTCCGGCAGATGCTCCGGCTGGAACAGGGTAGGCTTCGTTATCCGGTACTTGCGTTGCAAGTGCAGGGACCGACTTGATGAACGTCATGAGTGCGCGAACCTCGTTGTCCTTCAGCGACTTCGTTCTCAACATTGGATACGCGATGAGTGAACCGTCCGGGCGGAAGCCTTCTTTCAACGCAACAAACAGTTCCTCGTCGGTCCAGTCTCCGATACCGTAGGTTTCATGAGGAGTGATGTTCGAGGAATAGACGATCTTGGCATTCACATCGAGGAGCGGATTCCCGCCGCCGTAGTATCCTTCCGATTGCGTTGGATCGTCGTACCGGTTCGTTTTGAAATCGGCAGAATGGCATGAGAAGCACTCGAACAGGTCGTTTGCCATGTAACGTCCGAAGACCATCATGTCGGTCGTATCCGGATGCGGGACGCTGCTCTTCGGGTATTCGAACGGGCCAAACGCTCCGACGCGCGTCAGCATCTTCGAAAGGAAGCTCGGCTCTGTCGGGACATTCTCGCGCTCTGTGGAGGTGACTTCCGGTTCATTGGAACGCAGGAATGCGATGAGGCTGTAGAGATCCTCATCCGATACGCGCGGGTACTTCGGCATCCAGGGCGGCACGTACTCGCCGTCGCGGTGGGGATGGATCCCCGTCCGGAGGAAGAAGAGCAGTTCACCATCGCTCCACTTGCCGATGCCGTATTCAGGATGCTTCGTGATATTCCGGGAGTATATCTCCCCGAATTCCGCCGGGGCATCGTGCATTTTCCTGCCCGCGAGGGTACGTGTCGCCGGATTCATGTGGCAGTGATTGCACATGAGGTTGCTCAGCCGCTTCCCTTGTGCAACGCGTTCGGGTGTGACTTCGATCGTCACATCCACCTGCTGTACATCGTAGGTGGGGAAACCTGCCGAACTGATGTATATATATCCACCGATCAGGGCGATAACGACCACCCCGATCACGATCAATAGAATTCGCATGATCTTCTTGAACATGGAGTTCACCTTTCTAAGTAATAGAAGATAGACTCGTCTCCGGCGGGCTGCTGCTGGCACCAAAGACGGATGTAATACGCACTTGAACGTTGAGAGTTACAGATTCAAAATACGAATCGGAGGTGAATTATCGCAATAGGGAGAGGCAGGTTCTTCGCACAATCAGGAGAAGCTTATCCGCAGACGAATGGTTCTCCTTTCATGCAGGGTAAAACTAGGTGACCGAAAGTTGAAAGAATCTGTAACAAATCCCTATGCAATGTTATCTATACTATAGAAGGTGAAGCCTGTCTCTATCATGCGCACCTCCAAAAAGCGCCATGCAAGCGTTGCGTTTCATGGTGCCAACCGAGAAGGATACAGAAGATCTGAATTACACGGCCTGGCAATAAGCATCGGAGGACCGAAGACCCTCTACGCCGGGAATGAAACATGTGCAGAATGCACCGTATACCAAATTATGCACCAAGCACATGTTTGCGCGAAGCTCAGCACGTAATATCGAAACGAGCTTCTGCGTTCGAACCCGACGGTGTCTAGCCAGCGAATCTTCACGTATCTATCATCAACGGGACTCAATCATGGCTCGTGAATCTGTCTGTCCGTTCAAAGCAATCGCCGATCCGACGCGGCGAGAGATAATAGAAATGCTGATGAATGCGAAGAAGCCGGTCCCCATGAATGCGATCACCGTCCACTTCGGTACATCGAGGCAGGCCGTGACGAAGCATATAAAGATGCTTTCGAGCGCGGGCCTTGTGAAGATCAAGAAGCAAGGACGGGAGAAGTTTTGCTTCGTGAATCCTGAGCCGCTGCGAATCGTCTCGGACTGGCTGGAGTCCAATCGCAATTCCCGGCGCCAGAATGATGATTTCGACCTCTATTCGCTTCGCGACAAACCGAACGCTTAGTGTAATCCTACCACACCATATCCAGTGAAATAGTACTTCACCCCTCCTGCAACCCTCGCGCATAAAAGACGAACGGCTCTTGTGATTGGAACGAATACCGCCGTTATCCCTTTGTATATAGTAGACACCCTGGGAGAATAGCGCAGCGTATTGCGCTTATCCTTAGGGGCTTCCATCAGACATTAGAATGCAATCAATCATAGTAACAAGGAACTCAATGAGAGTATTTACATCCCTATTTGCGCTGATTTTTGTGATTAGTTTTTCGCATTCCCAGGCGTATGCCCAGGACGATCCGGAGACGCTGCTTATAGCCACCGCAGACGAGAGGACCGACGAACTTGATCCCGGCGGTGTCGATCTGATCCAGCCTCAGGAGGCGTTCGTTGAAGGATTCGCCCAGGCGTATCCAGAATACAGGATCGAAGAGGTCCGTATCGACGGCGACGGCGAGTTCTGGTACCTAATCGGTTACGGGCATAACATTGCCGACCGAACCCACATGCTCGTGGCATACAAACTCCTCACGAAACCGGCAGAGAACCGTCTGTACATCTATCTCGAGCAGCACCCCGAGGCGCACATCTGCGAGAGTGAGAGCGATGGATGCGTAGGCTGTATGTTCATCAAGGATGACCTCGGACATATCGTGACCTGCGGCTGCAAGCGCCTATCGACAGGTGCCGATGAAGACGCAGAGTGCGAACACCGCCTGGATGCAGAGAACAAGAATGTCCGGTTCGTCTACGACAGGCTTATGAAAGCCGAAGAGGTCAGCGAATACAAATAGTAACGTCCGCTAGACGGATGAAATGAAGGAATAACGGGTATCCGAGAGCAGGATGCCCGTTTTTTCGTCTTGCATCTCACGATGTGTGATTTTTTCTACCCGTGGTTGTCTTATGAATAGTTCACAATGACGCGTCAGAACTTGATCAATCTGGAAATGTTTCTCACGAAAAGGATACCCACAATGCAATCACGGCACACAACACCAACGTTGCTCCTTGCGCTGTTCTTGTTCGGCTGTCTCGCCGGACAGGTGTATGCGCAACGTTCGTCCCAGAACAACCTGAACTTTGTCATGTACTACGAATCCGAGTTCGAGACATCGGCAGGTTTCCCGTCCGGGACGGTCGTCATGCTCCAAAATCAGACGCAGAACCCCATTCAACTCACAGCATGGATCGAAGGCGATCCGGAATTCGGGCCCCTGTTTTACGATCCGATCGGCACTCCATCGGATACGGTCAGGGTCGACGTACCAACACTGATAGAATCCCCGGTATGGGTCTCGTTCCAAACTGCCGCAGCCGGGGACTACACCACGAAGTTCATCGTCACCGATGGAACGGTTTCCGACACGGTTGAAATCACCGCCCATGTAAAAGGCAGTGCCGGCAACTTCATTGCCGACCTCGGCTACAAGGATATCTACCTCCGCGTCGGTGAGAC
>PABJ01000180.1 GCA_002699105.1 Ectothiorhodospiraceae bacterium
CTTCATGGTGGATATACTTTCGCACAGTTTTGTTATGCGGATCCGGAGATCATCAGCGATCTCGGGCTTAGTCTTTCCCTCATGGGAGTCTTTCAATTTCCAGAACACGATATGCTTGATCATAGATGCGCCGAGCCGTAGTTTGCGTTCAATAGTTTACAACTCATCAATATACAGACTTATGTCTATGTGCAAAAAACAGGGAGGCCGGCGTGGATAGAAGGAGATTCTTCCGGTCGGGCTTGAAGGATATAACGGATGCTCTGATTAAGAAAACGCCGGAGGCCGTCCGGCCAAAGGAAGCGTTTACCCATCTTGATGTTTCTGTCCTCACCCAGCATGAGGAATTCGGCGAAGAGATCACGAAAGCACTGCTAGGCGATTATTTCGGGGAGAAGATGTTGAGATTGAAGCCGAGTTATCTCAAAGGCACGTACCCAGGCTACTTGATCGTCTACGAGAACAACAACCGGAAAGATTACGACAGCGGGATAGGACTGCTATCTGCTGCACTCCGCGAACTATACACCGAACTCAAACCAGAAGAACCGCAAACGGACCCAATACTGCTGCGGTTCGTAAATGCGACACCACCGTTTACCCGGGACGTCTCTATTTATTTTAGGGACGAGTTCGTGCGGAAGTTACCGCTCGGGGAAAACATCCAATTCGGTATCAACGGGCCGCTGGGAGAGGTGACATTCCAGACCGAGGGAGGTAGGTGTTCGGTAATAAAGGCCCCGGAGGAAGATGCCGTCGCATTGGCGTACCCCCCGATACTCACGCCTGGACAGCGTATAATCTGTCCGTATAGCGCGGTCACTGCCATAGTTGGGCCTCCGGAGCTCTAATAGTTCCGTATGTTCTGCATCAAGTAATTCTTGACGTAGTCCCCGACTCCTGCTTCGAGTGAGTGAAACTCCTTCTCGAATCCCGTTGCACGCAGCTTACTCATATCCGCCTGCGTATAATATTGGTAGCGATCGCGGATGGCTTCGGGGATATCAATGTACTCGATCTTCGGTTCAAGGCTCATCGCTTGGAAGGTTGCGGTTACAAGATCTTTGAATGTCCGGGCCTCGCCGCTGCCTGCATTATAGATGCCGTTCACCTTCGGATGTTCCAATAAGTGCATCACGATCTCCGCGGCGTCCTTCACATACACGAAGTCGCGTTTCTGTAAACCGTCTTTGAAATCCGGACGATGAGATTTGAACAACCGGACCTTGCCGCTCTCCTGAATCTGATTGAAGGCTTTGAATATCACAGAGCTCATGTCGCCTTTGTGGTACTCATTCGGTCCGTAGACATTGAAAAATTTGAGCCCGGCGATCTTATCCAGCCATCCTTCCCGTCTCGCCTTGAGATCGAACAGCTGTTTGGAGTAGCCGTACATATTCATCGGCTGCAGCGATTCGAGTGTAGTCTCATCGTCGAGACAAACGGCTTCCTCACTGCCATACGTCGCGGCTGAACTCGCATAGATAAACCGGATATCATTCGTCACACAGAAATCCGCCAATGCGACCGAGTACCTGTAATTGTTCTCCATCAGATAGTCGGCATCGCGTTCGGTCGTGGCGCTGCACGCGCCCATGTGGATGATAGCTTCTATCTCGCCGATAGAATGCAGTTCCTCAAACAGTTCGTACTTGTTGATATATTCGGCGTACGAAATATTCCGGAGATTCTTCCACTTCTCGCCTTCGCCGAGCTGATCCACGATGATGAGATTGTCTCGACCGTTCTCGTTTAATCTGCGTGCAATGCAGCTTCCGATGAATCCCGCACCGCCGGTGACGATAATCATGTTCTCTCTCTGCTATAGGTCAAGTTTCTTGAAAATGGGTTCCGGTATGTTTCGGATTATTGCCATGATCCATCGCCACATCCAGAGCGTGTAGATGACGTTTTTCTTCTTCATACAGGCTTTGAAGATATCCTTAGCCACTTGCTCGGGCTGCGCTGTCAAAGGCGCAGGGAGCGGCATGCCCTCGGTCATCTTCGTATCGATAAACCCAGGTTTCACCGTCACGACATGCACATTCGACTTTGCAAGCCTGTTCCGCAACCCCGATAAGTATTCGGAAAACCCAGCTTTTGCGCTGCCGTACAAGTAGTTGCTCTTTCGCCCCCGCTCACCGGCAACAGAGCTAATGCCGCATATTGTACCTTCGTTGCGTTGCTCGAAGTCTGCAGCTATGGTTTCCAGCAGCAGCGCCGGACCGGTGAGATTGGTTTCGTATGCTCGTTTGGCACTCTGCCAATCCGCTTGCGCCTCTTCCTGTACACCAAGCAAGCCGACAACGGAGATAGCGGTGTCCGGTTTGGGCTCTAACGTCGCATACCAGGTATGCAGTTGTTCAAGATCCGTTATATCCAGCTCTTCAACCTGAACACCGACGTTGTATCGGATCATCAGATCGGCTCTGTCGCGTTCCAGTTCACGGCTTTTGCGTGCGGCAAGAATCAGGTCGTACCCCGCAGCGCCGAATTCATGCGCCAATGCCCTTGCAACGTCCGATTTCGCACCGATAAGAAGTACCCTGCCCATCACAACCCCAAACGTTTTGACTGAAGGGATTCGAATTTCTGTTCACGGTCGAACTTCGTTCTACTCTTTTCGAACATGCCGAGGTGGGGGTATCCATTCCGGAAGGTCTCAGCACTCATGCGGGCGTCCTTCGTCAAATATATCCGTCCGCCGTAGTACTGTACCATTTCGTCTAACGAATCGAGGAAGGGGAACAGGTTCTTGGTAATCGGAAAATCGAGTGCGAGTGCATACCCTTCCATCGGGAACGAGATCACCGTCTCCTGCGGCCCAAACAGCTTCAGAACTGCGAGGAATGAACCTTTCCCATGTTCGCTGATTTTACGGAGAATTGCTGGCAGGCCTTCACGTGAATTCTCTTTCGGCAGCACGAACTGGTACTGTACGAAGCCGCGTTTTCCGTATATGCGATTCCAGTTATGGACCGCATCTAGAGGATAAAAGAACGGATCGTAGTGCACAATGGACTTCTTGTACTGTGCCGGCGCCTTTGCATAGTAAAGTGTGTTGAACGCCTTCATACTTAGCCCATTGAGCGTGAAGCTGGGAAAGTTGAACGGAACATTGAGAGAGCTTTCCTTGTGGAGCGTCAGAGGCTGTTTGCGGCTACGGTCAGAAAGAAGGTCTTCGTGTTTCGCGTGCTCACCGCGCATCATCACGGAGCGTCCGAGGGATTCGCCTGTAGCCAGGCAATCGATCCAGGCCATCGAGTAGGTCCACGCCTCCGATTCCTCGAAGAGCGTCATGATCTCGCCGATGTTTTTTGTTTTGACGACCTCTTGGATGATATACGAGGTCTCAATGGGAATGAGCGAGATTGTTGCTTCCAGGATTACGCCGGTAAGTCCCATCCCGCCGCATGTCGACCAGAACAAATCCGCGTTTAGTTCTTTGCTGCAGGTGAGGATACGCCCATCTGAGAGCATGATCGTGATGTCATCGACGTAGTTCGAGAATGATCCCGTGACATGATGGCTCTTTCCGTGCACATCGGAGGCTATCGCGCCTCCGATTGTCACGAACTTCGTCCCGGGTGTAACGGCGGGGAACCATCCTCGCGGCACGAACACCTTCAGAATGTCGTCCAGCGAAACTCCTGCCTCGCACTTCACTTTGCCTGTCTGCCGATCGAAGTCGAGAATTCGCTTCCACTTCGATGTGGAGATGATCGTCTCGTTCAGGGATGAATCCCCGTAGCAGCGGCCAAGGCCGCGTGCGATCAAACTGGAGCCGTTTTCGAGAATTTCGCGCAGTTCATCGACGTTGCGGAAATTTCGTACTTCTGCATCGACTACAGGATAATTACCCCAGTTGGCTACTTTCATGAAGAGTTGCGGAGCTCAATTGAGTTGTACGGATGCGCGCCAAGCGTTGAGCACGCAGTTGATTCCCTAAAATATCAACATTGGGAGTGCTATCAAAAGCACCAGTAAAGCAATCCAACTCTTACGAGAGTGGTAGACTGTACATTACACTATGCGTCACGGAAAAGTTTACGAAATGGCTAGAATTGCATGTGCAGAATTGTAATCTCATGAAAAAATGTGTCCATAAATCTTACAACTCCAGCGCCGTATTTCTATAATTCATTGGAAATAAAGCAGATAGCTGAATTCTGTAAGACAATCGACCGCGTGGCACGGAGATTGCATTAATATCGGGTGAATAGATGATTAGACGCAGGTGGATAGGATAATCACAATGAAAATCACAGCAGCTTTTATATTGACATTACTGATATCGACGTCGATGACGTTCGCGGGAGAGAACGACAGACCTTCGGATGCTTCCGATATGCATCCCTCCGTCGTGACAATCTCTTCCGATAACATCGATTTCTACGCCGATATCCTCACAAGGGACGAGTGGAACTTGCTCCAGACGCTCTCGACGAGCACAAAGCGCGATGGATTCGAGCTTTTTGTTATCACCGCTGGAAGCGACTTGAAACGCCTCGGGAACATCGAGACCGGCGACAGATCGTATTCGTTGAACATTCCCCCGGAAAGCCGCTTGCTCTACGTTACCAAAAACGAAGAAGGCAATACGGAGGTGCGGGCAATCTTAAACCCCAATAGTACTTGGGTCAACGCTTCTGCAATCGTGAAAGCAGATATCCTTGATGTGCAGCTTCCCGTCCCTGGGGAACGATACACGGCGGTTCAATAGCGAAGTACTACATCCGGCAGTAACGGGCATAGATATTTTGAACGAAGCGGCGCTATGAGCGCCGTTTCGTTTTTTATTTAACCCACCTCTGCAAATCCTTCACAATCCTGTACTTATGCTACTGCACAACTCCCCTTCATAGCGTATATTACTGCACCATGTAACCGAACAGGATTCAACCGCGCCGCAGCAGCGCGGAGCCGGAATTTTATGAAGAGCAGTACGCTAGTTCGAGCAGGGTTCGGAGTGCTAATATTGCTGAGCATCGTGAGCACTCCTGCATCCTCGCAGGATACGGAATCAAAGACAAAGCCAAAGAAAGCAGTCCAAAATCTTATTCCCGCACGCCCGGAAAACTTCCGGGTCGGACTTCGGGGTGCGATGGCACACTTCAGCGGCGACGTGCAAACCGGTGGAGAGGTGTTCGATGGAGCAGAGAATCCCTTCACACCGGGTGGGGACTTGTTTTTCGGTTATCGGTTGCCGCCATTCAGCGATGTCGCTCATTTCGGATTTAAAGGACTCATCGGCTACCGCCGACTTATCGCACGGCATCCACAGTATGAATTCGTGAACATCATGTTCCCGATGAGCGTCTCGATTTACACCGAACTCTTCCCTCTCGCTTTTCTCCGCCCGTACGGGTCCGTCGGAGTGAGCTTCCTACCGTACAGTTTATCTGTACGGCGAAACGAAGTCCCGTCCAATGTCCGAGTAGAGTTTGCCGGCAACGAATCCAGTTCCACAATTGGTTTCCCGTTGCGGGTGGGTATTGTGTATTCAATAAACCGTGCGATCGATATCGAGGTGACGTTCGAGAAAGAACTGACATTATCGGATCGCATGGACGGCATTGTCAGTTCTCGAAACGATAATCTCGAAACGTTCGGCGTAGGATTTCTCTATTACTTCTATGATGCTGAAACTGCCGATACCGATGGGGACGGCATAACCGATAAGGACGAGGAAGAACTCGGGTTCGACATCCGTAATAACGACCAGGACGATGACGGCCTCACCGACGGGGATGAGATCTTTTTCTACAAAACCGATCCCAAGAACCCCGATTCAGACGGTGATGGCCTTTCCGACTACGATGAGGTGGCAGAATATAACACCGATCCTATGGATACCGATTCTGAAGGCGATGGGCTGAGTGATTTCGATGAGATCAAAGTGTATAACACGAATCCGCTCTCGTGGGACACAGACAGGGACGGCATGACCGATTTGTTTGAAATTCGTGAAGGCGCAGACCCCAACAACCCAGACTCTGACGGCGACGGCGTTCGAGACGGCGACGATCAATGCCCGAAGGTTCCCGAAACCTACAATAACTATCAGGATAAAGATGGCTGCCCTGATGAGAAGCCAAGCATCGTGGATAATCCGGATATCGATAAAATCGTTGTTATGCAGAACCTGGAATTTGAGTTGGGGAGCGCGGAATACTTAACGGTGGATTCTGAGTCAATTATCCGCGCCTACGAGGCTTTAAAGGCCGCACCGGAGTTGAAGATAGAAATTAGCGGGCATACCGACTCTACCGGCGACTATCAAAGCAATCTGGATTTATCGCTCGAACGGGCACGTACTATCAGGGACCTGTTGATACGGAAGGGTATATCTGCCGACCGGATCGTTGCAAAGGGTTATGGGCCTGATCGTCCAATAGCTCCGAACGATACTGAAGAGGGCAGAGCCAGGAATCGCAGAATACAGTTCAAGATCCTGATTGGAAACTAACAATGAACCACCGATGAACACTTTGAATACACTGGATTCTCAAATGGTTACGAAAGCTGCCAAGCAACTGCAACTCATATTCTACGCACTCCTGGCAACGCAAATAGTGGTTTATGTTGCATTTGTATTCTTCGTCATGCCCGGGCGGGAGCCGGGTCTATCCGAACATAGGTCCACATTGCTGATAGCGATTCCGGCAGTGAATATACTCGCTGTGCTGTTGGCTAATATTATTGGGCGGATTGCGCTCTCGAAATCGGATGTTTCGCCCGATGAAAAGTTGAAGCGGATCCAGGGAACATACATCGCCAGGATGGCACTACTCGAAGGCGTTAACGTCCTCAACATCGTGACCTATCTGCTGACGCAGGAAAGCATGTTTCATATTCTATTCTCTGTTGTGCTCGTCCTCTATGCCGTCACCGGGTATCCAACCGAAGAGCGCTTAAAGAACGCACTCAACTAAGCATCTGCTATGGCAACGACAGTTGGTGAATTTCATAGGGTAGAGAAAGCAGCCGCCAGGACGTGGGGGCTTACCTTGGCTGCGTATATGCTATTGCTGATCATACAAACGTTGGCAATTGGCGGTGTACTGATGTACATCGATCCACATCTTTGCCGTGTCTACGTTGATGCTCCCCATCTTACGATCCTTATGCCGGTCATGACGGCGCTGGTGTTTTTTGTTGCCCACCTGGTATTCAACTTGGCGAGGCGAAAGGCAGCAATACAATCCGATGCCGGCTCGCGAGTATTCTGGGTCAGCTATGGGCACGTAATGCGGTTCGGGTTCTTCGTCATCGTGAGCATGATCAATCTGCTCGTGTATATCCTCACGAGCGATGACATGATAAAGATGATGTTTATCACAGGCTATGTACTGTTCGTGTTGACGACCTTCCCGAGGAAGTCAACGATCATGAGGTTCATTGCGGAGTATTAGGGAGAACCCTGCAGTGCTGAGGTAATTCTTCTGTAGGCCGCCAGATAGCGGTTGAAGCGCTCCGCATCCTTTTCCCCAAACGAATCCATTCTGCGCGCATCCATGTTGTGACGCAGATCATTGAGCTTGACGCGCATCGCCAGTTCATCCGTTACGACACGGTCGATGTAATCATCCCACACTTCCCCTTCCCGTTTCGACAGGCAATCCACAGCCTCCGTGATGCGACGGGGGAAACCTTCTACACGAAAGCGCTCGGTGGTCCACTCCTCGGAATCTTCGATAACATCGTGCAGCAAGCCTGTGATGATTTCATCGTCGGTATCGCCATGCAGCGCTACTGTCAACGGGTGAAGTATGTACGGGCGTTCATAGCGGTCCCGCTGGCCGGAGTGTACGCCGAGCGCAATGCGGAGCGCATGTTCTATCATCTGTTGTGGGTCCACAACTAACCTTGCGGGGTTTGTTCTTGGGCATCCGAAACGGAAGGAAGTTTTACGGGCGGATCCACGTACCAGTCGTGGTGCGGAGAGGTACGTTTGCATGCAATGCACTGTGTATATCGATGAATCTTCCCGCATTTCGGGCATTTACCGAACGAGGAGAATGTATCCCATACATTCGTGCACTCGCACTCCCAGTACGCACCCCCATCAGGTTGCCAGTGGCATTTCGGACACAGTATGAGTTCGTCTGAGATTGGCATGACACTATGATACGAAGCCGGAATTGCTTAGTCAACCTGTACGACCCGCGAAGCACCGTTTTCCAGGAGTAATTCCACTCGCGAACCTGCTCCGGCGAGTGCTTCCACATGGCTGATGATGAAAAGCTGATCGAACCATGCACCTTCGGAGGTCAACGTATGCAGGGATTGAATCACGTCCGAGAGGTGGCGGCGCGTTTCGCTATCAAGATGCGTCGTTGGTTCATCAAGGAAACCAAGACCGCATTGAGAGTACCATTTTATCAGAGCTAATTTGATGGCAAGACTGACGCCCATCAACTGCCCGCCGGATAGCTCTTTGCCGGTAATCTCGCCCTGTTCCCCTTTCAGGCTGATGCCGTATGATTGCGGATCCCAGACAAGCAGAGCGGATTGTTCCGGTGCGATTCTGCGGTACAGTTCATTTGCGAACTCCGAGACGGCGAGCACAATCGTAGCACCTACCCTGCGTGCCAAATCCTGTACCACTGATTTAGAAAGAAGAGAGTAGAATTCGTACTCTTTCTCCGCTTCCGCCTTGTTGTGTTCAAGGGTTCTTTTCTTGTCGAGTCGCTTTTCTGCCTCTGCCAGAACTTCTTCTTGTGCGCGGAGCTCAGCTGCCGACTTTGCCTCCTCTTTTGCAGCATTGCGTTCTGATTCCAGTGAATCGTTATAGGCTGATCTTGCTTGTTCCCATGCTGTAGATGAATATTCGGCTTTTGCCCGCTCAAGTTCCGTTTCAATATCCTGAAGTTGTTTGGTCAGCGCATCCAGTGCGGCTTTAGCTTCCTTTGCATCTTTTTCCCGCATAGCAACTTTCTCTGCTTCGGACCGCACCTGCAAGTAACCATCGAACGCTTTCTTGTGCTGCGCTTTCTGCTGTTCGCATTTTTCTATGTCCTTATCAAGCCCTTCGTACTTTTTCATCGCTTCGGTGTACGCCGCGGAGTCCGACTTCCAAGTATCGGTGCGCTCCTTCAACTCTTTTTCGGCGTCGTCGGCTCCCTTCTTGAGTCGGCGGAGTTCCTGGGTTTGTTTTGTGAGCTCGGCATTGATCTGCTTCAAGGAATCGCCGAGGGCTTTCATCTCTGCCTTCTTTGTAGCGAAGGTATTGCTCAATTCCGATTCCTTTGTCGAGGCTTGTTTGCAAAGGGTGTCGGCATTCTTTACAAGCGATTCCGTATTGAGTCCGCTGCGCGCCTCTTCGCGATCGCCTTCAGCTTTGAGCTGTTTGATACCCTCGGTAATCTTCTCGAACAGCTCCGCGAACTCACCTACTTGTTCGCGCTCCGGTATTGCGTCGAGCTCTTGCCGTATTTCCCTGAACTGCACACGGAGATTCGCGATGACCGTCTCACGATCCTGCAGCACGGTATGGAGCTGACTTGCATAGTCGCGTAACCGGGAAGCTACCCGCGCTTGCGCCGATGCCGTTTCCAGGTCGTTCTTCATCTCTTCGAGCGCGGACTTCAAGCTGCGTTCGTCTTCTTTAATTTGGGAGACCTTCTCCTCCAACTCCTTGATAGTAATACGTAGAGAATCTTCGCGTTCTGATACGCCCTTCAGCCGTTCCTTCAGAGTCTCCGATTTCGTTTCATATTCGCGCCGCTTTTCGTCGATACTTTTTTGGAGCTTTTCGCGGTCCTCTTTCTCTTGACGCAACTTGATGAGCGAATCTTCCGCATTGTTGTAGGCTTCATAGCCCGGCTGCAGCTCCTGCATGCGGGTTGCCGCTTTCGTTGCATTCTCCAGGTCGGTGGACGCTTTTGTATGCGTATTGCCAGCCATCTCACGCTGCTTGGTCAGCGACTCCCTGTTGCTTACGAGCCGCTCGAACGCGTCTTTCTTCTTGCCCAACGCCTCGTATTTCTTTTCTGCGGCTTCCCGTCGCTGTTTAGACTCGGCTAATTGTTTTTGTGCAGCGGCATGGTTTGTCTTCAACCCTGTAAGCGTTTCCCGGGCCTGTTCAATTGCCTGCTCAACATCGGTATATTCCCCAAGGCGGTTGATAAATGATTCGACTCGGCTATCTGCGTACCGGACGAATCCTTTGAATTGCTGCTCAAATTTTTGGAAATCCTCCACACCCAGAATCTTTTCGAACAGTTTCCGCCTGTCGCTTTCATTCCCGGTGAAGGGATCGTCGAACGCTCCCTGCTGCGTCCCGATGATATTTTCGAAGAGCTGTTCGTCCGTGATGCGGGACGCGCCGAGGATATGCGCACGAATGTCATCCTGGAATTCTGCTTTACGTCCGGCGCTGTTTGCCAGCTCTTCCCCGTTCTCATCATAAAGAATGCGTTCATATTCAGTGGTGGAAGCCTTGTTCTTCCGCTTCCGCTCGTTGAGGTTGCAAACGATTGTATAGCGCCGATCACCGTTGGATACAGATAGGGCTATCGAGCCTTCGCTTTCTTCTTTGCGTAGAAACCCGACGCGAGCGTTTCCGTCCTTGAACTTCGACGGCCAATAGTTGAATAAGGCCAGGCCCGCACTTTCAATGATCGTAGACTTACCTGCGCCGTTTCTCCCTGCGATGATGTTGATGCCCGGTGCGAAATACACGGTCTCGTCAACAAACGATTTGATATTCTGCAGTCTGATTGATTCGAGGATCATGTTTCTGGATCCTCCTCAGAGGCAAATTCGTGCAGGGCTTTGCGGATATCGATGTAGTGCTCATCCTTCAGCGAATACGAATCCGTTGCGAACCTCTCTTTCAGGTCGATGATTGCATCTGCGAGCTCTTGTTCCCGGCCCGGTGCAATTGCTTCGGAGGTGATGATTTCCTTGACGATGCTGCGCGCCCTGTCTGCGACATTATCCAAGTCCGTCGGATCGATAAGGAGCAGCTCTCCCTCGGTCTTTCTGGCGGCAGTCCCCTCCACGATCTCGGCATGAAGGACGTCGTGCCGTTCCAGGATTGCCTGTACGAGACCCGCCTTCGGGATGAGATGGCGAGCGATACCGAGGGTGCCTTCGATCTTCATGACCACGATGGGGGAGCGTTCAAAGCTTTCATTCTTTAATCCATCTTCGACCGCCTGCAAGACGGCTTCCGTGAATGCAGCAACCGTGCTTGCATCCGTGACATCTACCCTGATATACACCGCCGGGCGTTTCTTTGTGGGGATGTGCTCTGCACTGACGGACCCATCATCTTGCAGGGTGACATCGTAGAATCCGCGAAGGTCGTGCGACTGCCGAAAATCGTACGGGTGTACGAATTCCAGGCTCCCGGGATTGAGTACCCAACCGTCAAATTCATCTTTTGTCCCCACCCTCGTGTGCCTGTGTCCGAGTGCCAAGTAGGAAATCCTGCCTTTCAAGTCCTCTATCTCACTATAGAGGCAATACCCATAGCCAATGCTGTCCTCCTTATCCACGACCATAGTGTGATAGAGTACCACATTCGGAGTGTCTGCCGGAAGCTGAGCGGCTGCCTGCTGCAGGTACTTCTCAGGATTATGGCCAATAAAACCCAACCCGGCTATTGTTACTCCGTTGATGGATATGAGAGAACCCTCTACAGGGTTCGTCACTGGCGCTAGTCCCAAGGATTGGTTCTCGATATCGGGGCGGAGGAGTTGGAGGTATCCTTCGGAGGCGAGGATATCAAGCGCACATGCGGACTCCGTTCGCTTCTTGCGGTCATGGTTGCCCTCGATCGCAACGGTTCGAATGCCTGCTTCGCGGAGCGGACGCAAGGACTTTGCTGCGAGCACGATTGTCTGAGCAGAGGGACTTTGCTCGTCGAAAAGATCCCCAGCGATGAAAACGGCATCAACGTTTCCTTTGACGGCATACTCAACTACAGAGTCAAGCGCCCGGAAATAATCGAGATAGCGTTCCTCACCCTGGTTGTAGTTTTTACCAAGATGAACGTCTGCACAGTGTAAAAATCTCAATCCCATGTCCACTCGGAGATTACGAATATGATCTGTATCGATGCACAACTTCGGACGCATACGATACGGTCAATTTACGAAACGTAAGGTACGATCTTCGAAAACCCCATAAAAAGGCACACAACCGCGTTTGCTGCTTTTCGCCGATGCTGAGACCTGCCGCTGCTGTGAAACCCGTGATTGTGAGTGAAGCAGCGAAACAAACATGGCAAGGTAATTGTACAATACAATAACGAAGGTAACGGACGTCGTGGAAGAGTGCTTCTCCTGATTTTGCGAATAGGCTAAGAACGCAGCGACAGATACCTGAAACGTAGAGATATGAGGATTGTGAGGGCACTCTTCCTTCGACTCGTCCGATAGACGACGAGCATTGCATGAAGGCAAATGCTGGCAGCCGGTGAGCGAAGCACCGGCTGTCTCTATTTTTACCGGGAAGGCATATGGTATTTGCGAAATTGATATATTTCGTAGGTAATCACACGCAAATGCAATCTCATACACTATGCAGATGGATATCAAGGATTTAGTAATCACCGCGGAAGAAACACTTGATGACGCCGCGAAACGAGTTGAAGCGCAAGCACTGGATAGTGTCTACGCGTTTTACGAAGAGGGCGGTCTCGAAGTCCAGTTTGGCCAGGATCGTGTTTACAAAGCAAACATAGAGAGCGAGTCTGGCCACATCGTCCTGCATACCGGCGAACGGTATTTCACATTCTACTACGATGACATCATGGAGGCCTGGTACGAGAAGGAACTCGAACAGCGATTCCTTCCGGTGCTCGAAAAGCTCATCAACAGGCAAACAGGCGCAAGTATTCAATTAGATACCGATGACTGAGTACAACTACAATCCGAACGCCGGTACGATCTTCTCGATGACGAATCACGAGGTGTACGTCGTAACATCGTCGCATAACGGGAAGGACGGCGGACAAATAGCCACTTGGATTATGCCTGCGAGCCTCGTGCCCGACCGACTGCGGCTTATAGCCCTTATTTCACCCCAGAATTTTACATACTCCCTTATTGAAAAGAGCAGGAAGTTCGCACTGAACATGCTTGCCGTGGGGCAGGAGGATCTTGTTCCACAATTCGGCCTGAAAACCGGGAAGACCCTCGATAAATTCGAAGAGTTGGAGTTCGAGCGTGCGCCGTCGGGCTGCCCGATCCTCAATGGCACATGCGGGTGGATCGACTGCCGTATTCTCGATACCTACATGCTAGGCGACCGCATGCTCTATATTGCCGAGGGCACTGCTCATGATATCGATACAGAGAAATCACCGCTCAGGAAGCGCGAAGCCTTTGAAGCGCAGCCTGAGGACATTCTGCACCAGTTGATCGAAAAGCACCGCAAGGATGGCGAGCGCGATAAGCTCTACATCCGGGATTACCGCTAAACGTACATCGGCACGGAACCGCTTTCGCCGGCGTGTATGAGATTCGAAGGATTCTATATGTCGAATCAAACGCCACATAACCAGGGAAACTGCACTACCGTTGCACTGCGCAGCATTCGCCTCGTATTGTACCTGATGCTTCTCTCCCTTGCTGGGCCGGTATTTTCTCAGCAGGGCTTAAACCCCACCCTCCTCCAGCCGATGATGTCGATTTCATACGATTCGATTCGTGCCCATCTCAACTTTCTGGGGAGCGATTCGCTTGCCGGCCGTGCTGCTGGGACGGAGGGCGAACGCCTGGCAGCGAAGTACCTGGCCGAGCGCTTAGAATCATACGGCTATGAGCCTATCGACAGGAATCAGGACTACCTCCAATCCGTTCCGCTGCATGGAAGCCAACCGCTGGACGGTTGCGAACTACTTCTGGAAATTGCCGGAGGAACGCGAACACTGGAGCTATGGGAAGATTACGTCCTCTACAATACAGGTGCAGGTACATTCATTCCGCAGCCCGTGCGGCTTGTGTTTGCCGGGTATGGCATCGTCGCTCCTGAATACGACTATAACGACTATATCAATCTCGATGTTGCTGGGGCGATCGTTGTCTTCATCGAAGGCGAGCCACCGAGCGAGGATGCATCCTACTTCGATGGTCCGTATCCCACGCTATACTCATATCCAGAGATGAAGCAGAGAATTGCTCTATCGCGAGGGGCGCGCGGCAGCATCCTGCTCCCTGCACCGAAGGCATCAGCCCCATATGATTGGTCCGGCGTCGTTCAGGATTTTTCGTTTGAGCACGTCACGTTGATGTATGGCGTTCCGGATAATTTCAACGCTGCGATACGGCTTGAACTCGCGCAGGAGCTTTTTCATGGTGCGCCATTTACTTTTTCTGATGTGCTCGCAATGGACACAACGAGTACCATGCAAAGCTTTCGCCTGGAAACACGCCTGGGCTTCCGAGGGAATTTTACGCAGCGGGATTTCGTCTCCTATAACGTCGCCGGATTCCTTCCAGGCAGCGATCCTGAGCTCAACGAAACAACGGTTTTGCTGACGGCTCATTACGACCATCTCGGAATAGGGACACCAGTGCGCGGCGACAGCATTTACAACGGTGTTGGAGACAACGCGATCGGGACGGCGGTGCTCCTGGAACTCGCCCGGCATTGGGCAACGCTGGATCCGAGGCCCCAGCGCAGTATACAGGTCATGTTCGTTACAGCGGAGGAGAAGGGACTACTCGGTTCGCAGTACTACACCGCGCATCCGTTGAAGCCGCTCTATCGCACCATTGCCAATATCAACATCGATGGGATTGCGATGTTCGATGAGTTCCTTTCCATAGTCGGCGTCGGCGCGGATCTATCGACACTTGAGGACAATCTCGAGCGGGTATCCCGGCGATTCAACCTCAGTATGACCGGCATTCCGAATCTGTTTATCGCGCAAGATGCATTTGTACGGTCCGATCAACTTGCATACGCACAAGCTGGAATCCCTTCGATGCTTGTTGTAGAAGGCGTGGATTACAAGAATCTTGGACGGGAAGAAGGTCTCCGGCGTATGGAAAAATGGGGGGCAGAACGCTACCACACGCCGTTCGATGATCTCTCTCAGCCGATAAATCCCCGCGCAGTGCTCCAGCATGCGCGTTTTCTGCTCGCACTAGCGTACGATCTCGCCGTATCCGAGACGGAGCCGGAATGGAAGCGCGGCACAAGGTATGTCAACGCTCGCCTTCGCTCTGCGGCGGAAAAACGCTAGCTTCCTTGCGTTCGGTGGACATTTTTCAGATGTTCATGGCATGAAATTTCGCTCACTGATAATAATAGCGATTTTGATTGCCGGGTGCAGCGGCACCAACAGTACGCGATTCGGGAGCGGGGAAAAGTTGGTTCGCATGAAAGGCTCCTCCACGCTCGATGAACTCATCCGGGAGTGGGCGCAGCGCTTCACCGAAACACACGATGGGATCGTAATAGAAGTGCAGAGCGGCACATCGAGCAGCGGTTTCGAGGCGCTGACAGTCGGCGAAACCGATCTTGCCACAGCCTCCCGGCCGCTATCATCCGAAGAAGTCAGCAGACTTGCCGTACAATACGGCACGTTGGGAGTGACCATCCGTTGCGCCAAGGATGCATTGAGTGTGTACGTGCATCCGGCAAATCCTGTACGCACGCTTACGCTCGTCCAAGCCGGGAGAATTTTCACGGGCGAGATCGAAAACTGGAAAGAAGTCGGCGGTGCACCGGTGGAAATACACGTGGCTGCACGGGAAGCGGGATCCGGTTCTTCGGCATTTTTCAGAGACCATGTGCTGCTTGGAGAGGAGTTCACTTCATCAGCCACTACGTATCCATCGAACGAAGAGTTGGTGCTTGCAGTGATGAACGATCGTCAGGCGATAGGATTCGGTGGAATTGCGTTGGGCGATTCGCTTGTTCATCTCCGCATCGGGGGCATTGAGCCAACAGTGGAGAATGTGCGTAACGGCTCATACCCGATTTCGCGGTATTTCTACATCAATTCTATCCGCGAACCGAAGGGCGCCGCAAAGAAGTTTATCGACTGGATACTGAGTTCGGAAGGCCAGCGAATTGCACAAAACCTTGGATATGTTCCGCTCTGGGAAGCCGAATAGCTTCGTCTTTCATTTGATTTCCCGTATATTATCGGACTGATCTGTCCTGGAATGATGGGCAGGAGCTATCCATTCTCACACACACGCAATGCGCCTGACGGTATTCGTTTCCGCTTTATTAGTTTCTGCCTCGCCGATCTGTGCGCAGCAGGTGTGGGTACCTCATGCCAGCACTCCAGATCTGACACTTGAAATTGTCTCCTCCGATGCTTCTGATCCGGGTAAGGCTCCCTGCAGTTTTTCTGGTCTACTGTCGAAGAACTACTATCTCGGGGTGCGGTATCCGCTTATGGACGGAATGCTGCTCATGGCGGAAGTTCCGTTCGGTTCGTATGAGATGGAAGCGACTTTGGGGACTGACGTCATACCTTCCTCATTCAGCGATACTCGCCTCGGAAATCCGCTCCTCGGGGCTGTGTATTCACTTCCGGAACGGACGGTGCATGTTGCATTTGCATTCAGGTTGCCGGTCACATCGCTTTTCGAGGATAGTCAGGAGGCCGGTCATTGTATGGCGCTGGGCCGCTATTCCGACTTTGAACGCAAGGATGCGTTCAGCCGGGGAGATATGCCGTTCATGCTTTCGCTCGTCTATACGCCGCATCTTGAGTTTACCCGGCACAAACTGGCTCTACGCGGCGGGTTGAAGTCTGTCTGGGGCACGGCGACAAACCAACGGTGGCGGCAATCCCAATATATCGCAGCGATCCTGGACTTTAATTTCGAGCCCGTCGCTGTCAGGGTAGGGGCTTTGCGGTACTTTCTTGAATTCGATACCAGACTTCAGGATTTACTGGGCGCATCGGCGATGCTGCAGCTGGGCAGGTTTTCTCCCGGCATAGGTGTACGGCACATCGTCGGAGAGCTTATTGGGACCTATGCCCGCACAACGATAAACTTCAATATCAGCTACTCCCTGGCCGACTAACTGCTCCCTAAAATAAAAACCCTCCGCAAGGCGGAGGGTCATAGGTACTGTAGTGTTTATTGCTGACAGATTCTTCGATTAACCGAAGAAGTTGTCGTCATCTTCAACTGCATCGGACGGGCAATTCGTCATGCAGGACGGCTCGTCTGAGTATCCTTCGCAATGTGTGCAGAGTTCCTTGACGATATAGGTAAACTCGTCGGAGGGTGCTTCATGCTCTTCGCCGTTCAGCGTGTAGGGTTCGCCTGCTGCGAAGATTGCGTTGCTCGGGCATTCGTCGATGCATGCGTTGCAGTTGATGCATTCATCATTGATAAGCATGGTATCAAACCTTTCTTGTGAATTCACATAGCCCCCGCCGCTTTCGTGCGGTCGGTAGGGCGATTGTCCGGGCTTCCCGGACGTGACGCGTACTCCTAAAATACAAAGCGGTATTGTAACCGCAAACACTTTTTGCGTCGTTTTGCAAAAATCGGACAAAAATTATTGCCGATATCCGGGTTTGATACGCGTTAAGCCGAAAAAATGTTCCAATCGAATGGAAATAACTGAACGGAAGAGAGACGATCGATCTAGATTTCAATGTTGAGAAAGAGCTATCTTACTCATGTACCAGTTCTATGAAACTATCAGGTGAGACGTGGGACCAACAAATGAGACCATTAATGCTGCGGTAAGCAAGCTTAGAGGGGTACTGTCAAAGCGACAATCTCTCGATCTTTCGGTCAATTTCGAGTACGATCACATCAATGCATCACAACAGGAGGTACTTGGTAGATACCAATCCGTGTTCGATCCAGAGAATCTTGAAAATCTCACCGAGGAAGACTTTCGAGGCTTTCTGTCATTCAAAAACAATAAACATTGGAAGTCGTTGCCGC
>PABJ01000181.1 GCA_002699105.1 Ectothiorhodospiraceae bacterium
CAAAATCCTGTCTGTCTGGCGCGAACCGCCAGTCCGGCGGGCAGTGATACGTCCTTCCCGGTCAACGACGATATGGGTTGGAAACGAGGTGACCTCGAACGCTGTTATCAGGTCTGCAGCATCAGCAATGTGGCGGTGATAGAAGTCTTGTCCGTGTCCTTTGATATATGCTCCGCGCAGGTGCTTACTGACCTTTACTGCCGGGTCGCGTGCAATGGAAATGAGCGCAACTTCGGAAGTATCCACCGCATCGGTGAGCCGCGCTAGAGCAGGCTCCTCGATAAGGCAGCCCGGGCAGCCGATAAACCAAAACGTTACAACCACGACTTTCCCGCGATATTGCTCTAGATCGAGCTGCTGCCCAAGCAGATCTTCACCGCGCAAAGGCGGCGCTTTCTCCAGCATGTCCTCGGCAAGCAAGTTGAGGTATAAACTGTATCCTTCCTCCGAGCCGTTCTCCTGAACGAACATCACGCGAAGCGAATCGCCAGCTACGCTGTACCCCGTAAGAAAGCCCTGCAAATATGCACGCTCTGCGAGATCGTTCCGGTTGTAGCTTTTCCAGATTGCAGCCTCGATCATCAAGGCGAGTGCACTGTGCCCGTCGTCGTTAAATGCATCACCTGCCTTGATGAAGCCCAGCGCCGCGGCATCATCCCCTTCATTGCGGGCAATTTTCGCGAGCATATAGTATAGGTGTGGGATATAATTATCGATGCTTGGGTAATCTTTACGGACGCCATCAGGATTGTGCAGTGCTATCTGAAACCCGCGTTGGATCACAGCTCTTGCGGAATCATTCCTTTCACCCCTCTCCAAATAGACTGTTGCCATCCAATAGTACGGAGAGAGAGAATTTGGAATAGCTGCAGACCATGACTCAAACTGTGCGTGTATGGAATCGAGAACAGCATTCCGGTCGCGCATCTCCTGGAACCTTACATAGTAATCGCTGGGCGATAAGAGAGCGTCCAGTCCTTGCGCCGAGACATCGATAGGGACGGCACAAAAGAGTATGAGGAGTGCGTATGTGGCGGATGGATATCTCATTGCGGCAAAGTAATAAAAAAAGCGGGGCATTTGCCCCGCCTTTTACTGTGTCGTTAGTGCTAGTCTAATTCGAGTACCGGCAGCTGGTAATCGATTTCCTTCTCTGGGATTTCCCATTTCTTCTTTTTCTGGCCCTTCAGGTAGTATTCGAACCAGCGCATCGTGCGGAGGGAGTAGTCCAGACGTGCCGGATTCTTCCGGTTCCCGTGACCTTCGCCAGGATAGAAGATGAGGCGAACCGGGTTTTCTCCATGCCGTTCCATGACTCGGTACAGTTCCAGACTTTGACTTGGATGCACGCGGGTATCCGAATCACCATGGAGAATCAACGTCGGTGTTTTCGAACCGACTGCGTGTTTCACCGGACTGCGGTCGTACACTTTCTCCCAGTTTTCGTGGGTCCAGATGCCCCAGTGGACGGCGTAGTCTTCGAACGGGATATCGGTGGTATTGCGCTTGGATATCTGGTTCGTGACGCCGACGAATACCACAGACGCGGCGAACTTATTGGTGTGTTTGGTTGCAGCCCATGCGGAAAAGTATCCGCCGTAACTGCCACCACCGATACCTACACGGTCCGGATCGACGTATTTCTTATCCTCGATAAGCCAGTTAATGCCGTCGAGTACATCGTCGAATTCCTTCCCTGCGAGATCTCCCAGACCCATCCTCGAGAATTCTGGACCGCGGCCCGTACTGGAGCGATAGTTCGGATAGAATACGAAGTAATCTTTCGCAGCAGCGATCTGTCCCCAGTTTGAATACCATGTCAGCCAACCATTCTGATAGCTAGCCTCTGGCCCACCGTGAATGACGGTGATGAGGGGATACGTACGGTCCGGAGTTTCCTTCATCTGCTTCTCGTAGTCGAGCGGGTAAATTAGGACGCCGGTAATCTTCAACCCATCGCTGGCTGTGTATTCAACGGCTTCCTGCTTCGCAAGACGAACATCCCCAAGCCAATCGTTGCTGTTTGTACGGCGCTGTAACTCTTTGGTTTCCAGGTTGAAGGTATAGACCTCACTCGGATGTTCGGGGGTACTACCTGCAAGTGCGACCATATCCCCAGCAATGCTGAAATCGCTGAATGCTACCTTGCCCGGCTCCAGCAGTAGTGTGCTGGACGCATCGTTTACGCCTTGTTCGCGGAGCGTGCATTCTGCTCCTTCATGGGAGGCAAATACGAAGGTATCGTTGTTTTTCCATTCGATTGCCACAACCGAACCCTCGAATCCCTCGGAGTAGTTGCGCAATTGGCCGAATGTCTTGTGATTCTGCGCATCGACAACGAAGATGCTCTGCTCTTTGTTGTCATGAACATCCACAGCAGAAATGAAAGCCAGGTAACGGCCATTCGGGCTCCACTTGATCTCACCAAGTTTACCGGGATTGTTGAGATAACGCGGCATCTGTTTCGTTTGTACATCCAACAGGTGGATGCGCTTGTACATATAGGTATCGTCGATAAGGTTGCGCTGCGTCACGTTCGCGGCGATAACTGACCCATCCGGCAGCCATTCGAGCTCGTGCAGTGTTTCCTCTTCAGTTATACGCTCTACGGCGCTTGTGTTCATGTCCATGAAGTACAGATTCACCGGGCGCCATTCTTCTTCGTAGAATTCCATATTGAAACCGAGTTCGGCAAGGGCTTTCGTCTCCGGATCGGCCGGCTCCATCGCTGTGTATGCAAGCGTTGAGCCTTGAGGATGAAATGTATACCGATGGACACTTGTCGGGTGAGAGGTCACACGTTCGGTTTTCGCTTCAGCAACGTTGAACCAATGGACCTGCATGCCCAGGGTATCGAGTCGAGCACGGAATGCAAGCTTTTGCCCATCGGGCGTCCAGGATGGTGCATACACATTCTGCTTGCCTGTCACGACCGGCACGATATCACCGCTCGCTACATTGTAGATATAGAGTTCACGGTAGTCGCCTCCCGGGGAATCGGTCCACGGGCGCGGTGCAGTGCGCGTGAAGGCTATCAGGCTGCCATCGGGTGAAATCTCCACCTCGACGACGGTTTTAATGTCAAAAATATTGTACGACGTCAGAACGTCGTTTTGGGCCTGTGCTGAGAGACTAACCAGCACTGCCAAAAGGAGTGTCATCACAATCTGACGTTTCTGCATTTTCATTCCAGTCTAGTTGAAACAATACATATGATACATCTGGATATACGGCCGCATGCCGAATCTTTCAGAAGCTAAAAGTTACAATTTTTCGGAGTATTCTAGCCTCCCGAATTACATCTACAGATTGCGACAACGCTCACTGCACTACCTCAGTTCACTCAATGTACTTTTTTCAGGTTCACGGAATCTTCCTCACAGTGCATGCGTTAATACTACCGAGAGCAATCTTGACAAAAATGTACAGATTGCCGTATATTTAAAGACTCTGAAAGCTGAAAAGAGATTTAAGACTTGATCAGGATCACGCATGAGTGAAGAACTTAAGACTATCGAAACGCTGACAAAGTCCGAGTACAAGTACGGATGGACGACGGATATCGAAGCAGATTCCGCACCTCCTGGCTTGAGCGAAGACATCGTCCGGTTCATTTCTGCAAAGAAAGAAGAGCCGGAATGGCTCCTCGAATGGCGGTTAAAGGCATATCGCCGCTGGCTGGAAATGGAGGAGCCTGATTGGCAGAACGTCCATTACCCGCGAATCGACTATCAGGACATCATCTACTACTCCGCACCGAAGGTAAAGGACCGGCCCAAGAGCCTGGATGAGGTAGATCCTGAGCTTCTGGCTACGTATGAGAAGCTCGGTATTCCACTGAAAGAGCAGGAGATGCTTGCCGGTGTCGCAGTTGATGCGGTGTTTGATAGCGTATCTGTGGCGACAACATTTAAAGAAAAGCTCGCCGAGCAGGGAATCATTTTCTGCTCGTTCAGCGAGGCTGTGCACGACTATCCTGAGCTCGTAAAGAAGTACTTGGGCTCGGTCGTTCCGCACTCGGATAATTTCTTTGCCGCATTGAACAGCGCCGTATTTAGTGACGGTTCGTTCGTGTTCGTACCGAAAGGCGTTCGTTGCCCAATGGAATTGAGCACGTACTTCCGGATTAACAGCGCGCAGACGGGCCAGTTTGAGCGGACGCTCATCGTGGCGGAGGAAGGCGCTTACGTGAGTTATCTTGAAGGCTGCACTGCGCCTATGCGCGACGAAAACCAGCTGCACGCAGCCGTGGTTGAACTTGTCGCCCTGGATGATGCGCAGATTAAGTATTCGACCGTCCAGAACTGGTACCCCGGTGATGAGCACGGCAAGGGCGGTATCTACAATTTTGTGACCAAACGCGGCAAATGTGCCGGCGTTAACTCCAAGATATCATGGACGCAGGTCGAGACCGGCTCCGCGATAACATGGAAGTATCCGAGTTGTATCCTGCAAGGAGATAACTCGGTTGGCGAGTTTTACTCCGTCGCAGTGACGAACAACTTCCAGCAGGCCGATACCGGTACGAAGATGATTCACCTCGGAAAAAACACGAAGAGTACCATTATATCAAAGGGTATCAGTGCCGGGAAGAGTCAGAACACCTATCGTGGGCTGGTGAAAATCGGAAAGAACGCCGAGAACGCAAGGAACTTCAGCCAGTGCGATTCCATGCTCATGGGAGACAAGTGCGGAGCGCATACGTTTCCTTACCTCGAAATTAAGAACGAGACCGCACAAATCGAGCACGAAGCTACGACATCCAAGATCGGTGAGGATCAGATATTCTACTGCAATCAACGCGGTATATCGACTGAGGATGCAGTGAACATGATCGTCAACGGATTTTGCAAGGAAGTATTCCGCGAGCTCCCGATGGAGTTTGCCGTGGAAGCACAGAAGCTTCTTGGTATCAGCCTGGAAGGCAGTGTCGGTTAAGAAAGAGATTTTGAAAGAACAAGAACGCTCATTGGAGATAGAACAAGAATGTTAGAGATCAAGAACCTTCATGCCTCAGTAGAAGGCAAGGAAATTTTAAACGGTATCGACCTAACCGTGAACGCGGGCGAAGTGCATGCCATCATGGGACCGAATGGTTCTGGAAAGAGTACGCTTGCACAGGTCCTCGCAGGACACGAAGGATTCGAGGTTACGGATGGAAGTGTAACCTACGAAGGAAAAGATATGCTCGAATTATCGGCTGAAGACCGCGCATGCGAAGGTGTTTTCCTCGCATTTCAATATCCGGTCGAAATTCCGGGCGTGAGCAATACCTACTTTCTTCGTGCTGCTGTCAATGCGCAGCGCAAATATCACGGTGAAGAGGAGTATGACGCAGTCGATTTCCTCTCGCTCGTGAAAGAGAAAATGAAGATTGTTGAGATGGACGAAAAGTTCTTGAACCGTGCAGTGAATCAGGGCTTCTCGGGCGGCGAGAAGAAGCGTAACGAGATTTTTCACATGGCCGTGCTGAACCCAAAGCTTTCGATTCTGGACGAAACGGATTCGGGCCTTGATATTGATGCTTTGCGCATTGTTGCGGGCGGCGTGAACAAATTGCGCTCAAAGGATAACGCAATCGTCCTTGTCACACACTATCAGCGTCTTCTCAATTACATTGAGCCCGATTTCGTGCATGTACTCTACGGCGGCAAGATTGTGAAGTCCGGCGGCAAGGAACTCGCGCTCGAGCTCGAAGATCAAGGATACGATAATATCAGGGAAGCATCCGATTCCGCCGTGGCGGTGTAGGAGGACGCATGACTGAGAAACAGAATTTATCGCAGACTTTCGCCGAGCACTTTGCCGTACTCGAAAAGAAGTTGAACGGCAAGTCGAGCACGCCGCAGCACAAGGCCCGTCAGGAAGCTATGAACCGGTTCAAAGAAGTGGGTTTCCCTTCGATCAAGGACGAGGAGTGGAAGTACACTTCCCTCACACCACTATTGAAGGTGCATTTTCAGCCCGTCGCTGAAGTACCGGCCCTAGCACCCGTAGAAGAGGATATTGCCCAGTACCGCGCAGGCTACCCTGCTGCAGCCGAACTTGTATTCCTTAATGGCGCATTCAGCGCAGAGCTCAGCAAGATATTTGCCTTGCCCGATAATGTGTTTGCCGGTGCGATGGCTCTTGCTATGGAGGATAATCATCCTGCAATTGAGCGGCACCTGGGGAAGCACGTCAAGCTCGACGACAATGGCTTTGTGTCTTTAAACAGCGCTTTTCTAAGCGACGGCTTGCTTATCGATGTGCCCGATAACACGCAGATTGAACTTCCTATTCATGTGATACACTACACATCATCGCCAGGTGAGGATGCAGTAGTGGCTCATCCGAGAAAGCTGGTTGTTGCGGGGCGGAGCGCATCCGTGAAGATCATTGAAACGCATGCAGGTACCGCTGGCAGCAGTTACTTCACAAACTATGTATCCGAGACAGTGGCTGCCGATAACGCTCAGGTCGAGACCTACCTGCTGCAGCACCACAATGAGGATGCATTTCAGATTACTAACCGCTATGCCGTGCTCGGAAGAGATACGAACGCCAAGTTTTTCTCCTTCGATTTTGGCGGAAGACTTGTTCGCAACGATTTCACGATGGTTATGAACGGTGAAGGCGGAGAGGGTACGCTGAATGGACTATTCATGCCCCGAGGCGATCAGCACATCGATAATCACACGCTGATCGACCACGCTAAACCCCATTGTGATAGCCACGAGCTATACAAGGGCATCCTGGATGGAGAAAGTCATGGCGTCTTCAGCGGCAAGATTATCGTTCGGCAGGATGCTCAAAAGACTGATGCGAAGCAGGCAAACAACAATCTGCTGCTCTCAAAGAAGGCGCTCGTCGATACGAAACCTCAGCTCGAGATATTTGCCGATGATGTGAAATGCACACACGGTGCGACAATTGGGCGTATGGATGAACTCGCCTTATTCTACCTCCGTTCGAGAGGAATTCCGGCGAGGGAAGCAAATAACGTGCTCTCGTATGCCTTCGCAAGTGAATTGGTAGAAGGCGTATCCGTAGAAGGATTGCGCAACCAACTCGATGATTATATCCACCAGCGTCTGGAAGAATCCTTCAGCCAGGAGAAGTAGTTACATGGCAAGAGAGATTATGGAATCCGTACACGCCACATCGCACGTTCAGAGAAGCTTCGACCCTGTTACGGTCCGTGCTGACTTTCCGGCATTGCATCAGGATGTTCACGGGAAGCCTCTTGTGTATCTCGACACCGCAGCATCGTCCCAAAAACCGAACGCCGTGATAGATGCGATGACGGACTTCTACCGGAACGATTATTCGAACGTCCATCGTGGAGTACATCTCCTCAGTCAACGTGCGACCGATCTGTATGAAGGAGCGCGTTCCGCCGTGAGGCGGTTTATCAATGCGAGAAACGATCGCGAGATCGTCTTTACACGCGGGACAACGGAGGCCATCAATCTTGTCTCACGCAGCTATGGTCGCGATCACATTAAGGAAGGCGACGAAATCATCATCTCTGCCATGGAGCATCACGCGAACATTGTTCCCTGGCAGATGATCCGCGATATGACCGGCGCGAACCTTCGGATCATTCCCATGAACGATGACGGTGAGCTTCTCATCGATGAGTATAAGAAGCTGTTCAATGATCGCACAAAGATGGTGGCAGTTGTGCATGTTTCAAATGCACTTGGCACCATCAATCCAGTGAAAGAGATGATTGAAATCGCGCATAGTTGGGACGTTCCCGTCCTTGTCGATGGTGCACAATCGACGCCGCACATGAGTATAGATGTCCAGGATCTCGACTGCGATTTCTTTGCATTCAGCGCCCATAAGATGTACGGTCCTACCGGCATTGGTGTTTTGTATGGCAAGGAGGAATTGCTCGAAATCTTACCGCCCTACCAGGGTGGCGGGGATATGATCCTCTCGGTGACTTTCGAAAAGACACTGTACAACGAAATCCCCAATAAGTTCGAAGCCGGTACCCCGAATATTGCAGGTGCTGTCGGGTTGAAAGCAGCGATAGACTATCTATCTCAATTCGACCTCGACGAGATTGCAAGGTATGAGTCCGAACTGCTCCAATCAGCAACCGAACGCGTGAAGGAATTCACTGGACTTACCGTGGTAGGTAATGCCGCCCAAAAGGCGAGCGTGCTTTCCTTCCTGCTTTGCGCTGTTCACCCTCACGATATCGGGACGATATTCGATCAGAAGGGGGTAGCGATCCGCGCAGGACATCACTGCGCACAACCTGTCATGCAGCGGTTCAGTATTCCTGCTACGGCACGGGCCTCATTCGCGATGTATAATACCACTGACGATGTGGATAGATTAATCGACGCAATCGAATACGTTTTAGAGGTGTTCAGCTAATGGATGAAATCCGGGAGTTGTACCAGGAGGTAATTCTGGACCACAACAAGAACCCGCGCAACTTTCACGTGATGGAAAACGCGGATGCCGAACTGGAGGGGTACAACCCACTCTGCGGCGATCACTATACGTTCTACGTCCGGTATGACGATAGTGAGACGAAAAGAATAGCGGAGGTAAGCTTTACCGGAAACGGTTGCGCTATTTCGAAAGCATCTGCATCAATTATGAGCGCCTTTATCAAAGGCAAGACGAAGGATGAGGCGGAACACTATTTCAATCTCTTTCACGACATCGTGGTAGGGAAGAAAAGTGCTGCGGATCATATCGAGGAACTGGGGAAGCTTGCCGCGTTTGCCGGCGTTTCCGAATTCCCGATGCGCGTAAAATGTGCGACTCTGCCATGGCACACCCTTCATGGTGCGATCACAGGTGAAGACACTACGATTTCAACAGAATGATATTATGAGTGAAGCGACACAGAACGAGCAACAAAGTATTGACCCGGCAATGGAGCAGGAACTCCGCGAGATCGACGCCAAGGTTGTCGATGCGATTAAGACCTGCTACGATCCGGAAATCCCTGTGAACATATACGAACTGGGTCTGATATATAAGATCCGTGTATCCCAAGATAAGGACGTACATATCGATATGACGTTGACGTCGCCGAACTGCCCTGCTGCGCAGGAATTGCCCCTTGAAGTAAAGACTAAGGTGGCTTCGGTTGAGGGCGTAAACAAGGTTGATCTCGATATAGTGTGGGATCCGCCATGGGGCCCGCACCTCATGTCCGAGGCAGCGAAGCTCGAACTTGGGATGTTTTAGCAGAATAGACCATTGATTACATTTTTCGACAGTCCGAAAGGAGATATAACATAGATGTTAGATATAGCCCAACGCCCTCCGATGTACGATCCCGTCGCGGTGCAGCCGATGCGGGATGAGTTGACATGGGTTGGTTTCGAGGAATTACTTACTCCTGCGCAGGTTGATGATACGATCCAAGACGCGCAGGGTACGACCTTTGTGCTCATCAATTCCGTCTGCGGCTGTGCTGCAGGTAGCGCCAGACCCGGTGCGACCGCCGCATTGCAGCATTCTGTAATACCCGACCGGTCGGTCACAGTATTTGCCGGTCAGGAGCGCGATGCTGTCGACCGTATGCGTGAACACATCGGCCAGACGCCGTCATCACCAAGCATGGCAATGTTTGTCGACGGTGAATTGAAATTCTTCTTGCCGCGCCACGAGATTGAGGGCAGAACCGACGAGCAGATCGCGGGTATCCTCAAACAGGTCTTCGATAAGCTTTGCGCGAAGGAAGGTCCGTCGGTCAGCAAAGAGAAGTACGATCAGCTAGTCCATGCGAAGGCATGCGGAAATAAGATCCCAAGGAATGCCGAAGCATAAACGAATGCTATGAAGTTTTCATCCCAGGAAGAATACGGTTTGCGATGTTTGTTGAATCTGGCGCGCCACTATGCGCCAGGGGAAAGCCGCACGATCCAGCAAATCAGTAACGACGAAGGGCTATCTGTGTCCTACGTCGGTAAGCTGATGCGTATTCTTCGCTTGGGTGGATTTTTGGAAAGCGTCAGGGGTACGGAGGGGGGATATTCTCTCTCCCGTCCCCCGGGCGATATTCAAATCAGCGATGTGTTGGATACACTCGGAGGCAAGTTGTTCGAACCAGATTTTTGCGACCGGCACTCCGGTGTGGAGGAAATCTGCACACACGATAGTGCATGTGCGATACGGCCGCTATGGTCCCATATCCAATCTGCAATAGATTCTGCATTGTTGGACGTAACACTCGTCGATCTCATGGATAATCATCCACACAAGCAGAGACCTGTGCCGCTATCTCCCCAGAAAATACCCTCCCAACCGGCTACAGTAATGAGCGTGAAGTAAGAAGCCTACTCATTGAGGTGCTCTTCATAATACTTCACGAAATCCTTAATCCCGTAGTACAGCAAATATGCGATATGGCTTTGCCCGAGGTCGGAGCTGAGAAACTTCTCTTCTTTCGTATTGGAAAGAAACCCGCTTTCGACCAGTACCGCCGGCATTGAAGCACCGACCAGCACATAGAATCCAGCCTGTTTAACACCGAGGTTTTTCATCTTTGGGCTTAGTTCCGCTCTGCGGCTGAGCAACGCTGCGAACTTTTCGCTGTGTTTGGCGTACGCGCTTTGTGCCATATTAATGAGTATAAACGCCTCTTCATCCAGCTCCTTGTAGCGCTCCTCGTAGTCCTCTTCCAAACGGACGACACTGTTTTCAACTTCCGCAATCCTGATTGCCTCGTCAGTCCGGCCGGGTCTTAGCAGGTACACTTCAAATCCGTGTGTTTTGGAGGGCTTTTGCTCGAGGGAATTGCAATGGATTGAGACGAACAGCTTTCCTTTCGCCTCATTCGCAATTTTTCCGCGTTTATAAAGCTCAATGAAGCGATCGTCTTTGCGCGTATACACGACCTTTATCCCGGGTAGATGTTCTTCGATAAGCGCGCCCAGTTTCAGGGCTATCTTCAGAACAATGTGCTTCTCTTTTACCCCGGTCACTCCGATGGTACCCGGATCCTTACCTCCGTGTCCCGGATCGATAACTATGCAGTCGAGTTTCCAGCGATCGCGCACCTGTGAAATGCTGCTGCCGGCAGGCAGAACAGTGAGAATCGCCAATAAAGCTATTGATACGATATAAGGAGAGAATCGGGGCATGGTAGTGTCGATAAACGAAATTCCTTGGCACATACACACGTAAATATAGAACTCATCCGGGTAACATCCCTATCTGATACCGTTCAGACTCGCATTACGTTCCTGCTATTTGTCTTTTCTTTTGATGACGACGACAGTTTTATCATCCGAGTAACCATCTTCCGTGCTGAATTTTTGCACGTCTTCGATGATTTTGCTCGCAATCGTTTTCGAATCTGAGGACGAGCAGCGTTTAATGAGCTCAATAAGCCTCTCCTCGCCGAATTCTTCCTTGCCGTTGTTGGCCTCGGTTATGCCGTCAGTATAAAGTACCAGAACATCGTTCTTAGCGATGTTTGTGTTTGCGATGCCGAAGGATGCGTCATCCAGCAAACCAAGAACCGGCCCGGTTCCGGCGAGTTCGGTCACCTCGCCTGTTTTTGCATGAAAGTGGATCGGTCTGGAGTGCCCAGCATTGGCGTAAATAAGGAGCCCTTCTTCACCGGCGTACAGTTGACAGTAGAACAGCGTAAGGAATTTATCGTTAGGGAAGATGGCACGGATAATCGTATTGAGTCTTCTTAATGTTGAACTCATCATTGCCTCAAACTCCGCGCTCATCATGAGCGCGCCCGAGACGAACAATGCCTGCACGGCCGCAGGAAAGCCTTTGCTGGCTGCATCCCCGATTGCGACAGATATCCGGTCGGTATAGCCGGGTGTCTTCATGTAATTGAAGAAATCACCGCCGACGGATTTTTCGGCGAGGCAGATCCCGTACAGATCGTAGTCGGCAAAACTGTATTCATGCTCCGGCAAAATACGCTTTTGCATATCGCGTGCATGCGCCATCTCGGATTCGAGTTCGTGCGTTTTGCTTTCGCTGCGCCGGCGTTGCAGGAGATGCGTCGCAGCCTGACCGGCGATGCTCAGCAAATGTTGGAGCTCGCGTTCAACTTCAAGTGTGTTGAATGCCATCAGGTACTCATAATACATGGTACCGTCCACGGCAATACGTTCCCCGATACCTGTCGCCGAATATTTGATGATGCCATGCGCTCGTAGCGTCCGATTCGTTTCATCAGCAAGGACCGTCCTGTTTCTCGCAACCTCTCCGAATACTGCGTACTCGTTCAAGTCTATCCGGAAGTCCTTTCCTATCGGATCAATTTTCCCCTCTTCATAAATAAGATGGTACTTCTTCTCTTTAGGAGAGAGACGCCAGATCCTCCCGCCGATGATTTTTATCCGCTCATTCCGGATGATCTCATCGAGGATTGCAACGAGGAGGTCGGCATCGGTCAAATAATGTTGCTCGCCGATTTTTTCGATCGTTTTGTAGAGCGATCTCTGTGTGATCGCCATAGTCAACCCCGTTCAATGAATGAATGCATCGAAGCTAATCCCAAAGCGTGTTCCGCACAAGAATGATGACGATGAGCATTACCGCTCCGCCGGTAAAAAACGGCCAGCTATGCCCGAAAACCTGAAACGTAAACCCGCCCCATATCGGACCAAGTACACGGCCAAGCGCTCCAAGGCTTTGATTTATTCCAAGAATACCGCCTTGATCTTCAGGGTCGGCGCTCTTGGAAATCATGCTCATTGCCGTTGGTGCCATGGTCCCAGTTCCGAGGGAAAGGACCGTCAGCACCAGCAGCAATACCACCGTAGATACGTAGAAGGGAATAAGCGTTAAACCCACCATGACGAACACACCCCCTGCAAAGAGGAGGGTCCGTTCTGAAAACCGGTCGGTGAGGTATCGGATAATCACACCTTGCGTCAATGCGCCTACCAGACCTATGAATGCGAAGAATAAACCGACGGCTGCATCGCTGTAACCCCACTCGCTGTTCGAGATGATGGGGAAGGTCGCGTAGATGTTTGCATAGGCAAAGGTCGACAGAAAAAAGAATAACAGCAGCATCCCAGTCTGCTTCTTCTTGAGTGTATGCCAGAGCTGCTCCATCTTGAACGAACCTGTTGCTTGAGCATTCGCATTCAAATGCACACGAGGTTCGGGCAGGAAGAGTGCGGTCATGATCAGGGCGATGAACGATAGTGAGGCAGCAGCGTAGCCAGGTGCTTCGTAGCCGAACTGACTGAAGTACCCTCCCATCACAGGCCCGAAAACAAAGCCAAGACCGAATGCTGCTCCGAGCACTCCCATGCCTTTCGCACGATTTTCGAGCGAGGTGACATCTGCGATGTATGCCTGCGCAGCGCTGATGTTCGCTCCACCGACTCCAGAGAGTAGCCGCGATGCAAACAGTAACACGAGCGTATCGGCAAAGCTGAACATGATGTAGCCGCTCATCGTGAGGAACAAGCCCATCAATAACACCGGCTTTCTGCCAAACTTATCTGATAAGCGCCCCCATACCGGAGTGAACAGCAATTGCATAAATGAGTACGACGCAACGAGAAAGCCGATCGTAATATCATCTGCTGCGAAGCCACGCGCTGCATACTGTGGAAGAATTGGAATGATTATCCCGAACCCCAGCAAGTCGATGACGACGATGCTGAAGATGAGCGCAAGAGGAGTTTTTTTGAATCTATCTGAGAACAAAGGGAGTCTTTGATGTTCGGTGCATGTGCTGTGAAAATCGCATACAATCTACTAACATACACCGTTGACAGGGCAATCACAATGAGAGCATCAGCCCAATTTTGTGCGACCATAGGAGAGTAAGAGTTGAATGTGAATCATCTTAACATGCGTCTAGACCGATATGGCGACCATCGGGAAAATATTGCCGCAAACGTGCATCTATGATAAAAAGTTATTACATTCAAGTGTCGCGTAGTGTGACTTATATGCACACCAGTAATTGTTGAACCTTCGATCCGATATGGAGGATCTTGTGAGGAGAGTACTTCCTATAGTTTTGCTTCTTCTTGTAAGCAGCGCTGAAGTACGTCCTCAATGGTCAGCAGACCCCCGCGAAAACAACCCCATTTGTACAGAGCCTCAAGATCAGATAGCTCCGCAGCTTTCCCCCGATGGAACAGGCGGCAGTATCTACGTATGGCTTGACCGACGCAACAGCAACCTCTACCAGATCTACGCACAGCGTTTCGATTCGTTGGGCCACGCAGTGTGGACGAGTCAAGGTATACCTGTCTGTCAGCGAGACGGAACCCAGAGGCAGGTTGAAGTCATCAGCGATGGCTCCGGGGGTGCGATCGTCACGTGGCAAAGTTTCCGGGATGGTATCTATGCGCAACGGATTACAGCAGAGGGCGTTGCACTCTGGGAGACGGATGGAACGCTAATCAGTCCCACCCTTGCTCAGAACCCATTCCCGAAAGCAGTACCCGACGGGCAGGGGGGGGCGATCATTACCTGGGCCGATAACCGATCGGGCAATTATCGCATCTACGCCCAGCGAATCGATGCCGATGGGGATCTCCTTTGGAATGTTAGTGGTTTGCCGAATGGGGAACTCGTCAGTGTGTCCGCAACCGATGGCTGTCAGTATCCCCGTATTGTAGCGAATGAAAAAGGCGGTGCCGTTATCGTCTGGACGACAGAGAACGATAACGAGATATATGCACAAACAATAGATTCCACCGGTCAAATCAGGTGGTTCCCCCCCGGCGTCAAGGTGTTTGATGGAGCCGGCGATTTAAGCACATCTTCGCTTCCGATGGTACTTCCCGATGGAGAGAGCGGTATCTATGTCGCTTGGAGCGATTACCGTAACAACGATTACGATGTCTATGCGCAGCGTATACGGCACGATGGAATCGATATGTGGACGGATAACGGGGTCGCAGTCTGCAACGAACCGGGCATACAGCGCGATGTGGATGTAACAAGCGACAGTGCCGGCGGTGCTATCGTTGTTTGGCACGATCTCCGAATCAATGCCCGTGGGGTCTATGCACGGCGCGTGAATAAGTTCGGCCTGTTCGCATGGAATACAATACCCGTCTGTACCCTGCCTGCTAGCAACGCGCACAGCCCAAGTATCGCATCCGATATGGAAGGCGGTGCAATCATTGCTTGGGTTGATAGCCGCAATCCCGCCACTCAAGAAGATATTTACGCACAACGTCTGCATAAGACGGACGGTCATACCGTCTGGCAATCTGGCGGTGTTATTATCTCCAGCGCTGACAGGAAACAGTCCGTTCCCAAGCTCACAAGCAATGGTCGCGGGGGTGCAATCATTGTATGGGAAGATAACCGCAA
>PABJ01000182.1 GCA_002699105.1 Ectothiorhodospiraceae bacterium
CACTCTACCCCAATCGTATGTCCGACACTCTCGGATATAAGCTTACTCAGGGAGAAATCAGTGAGCAGAGATTGTACGACGAGACTACGGATTATCTGAAGTACGTCTATAACAGAGCCAAGATGCTAAATCAATCGGCTGCCCGTCTCGCAATGGCCGTATTCCAGCGCCGCTTGGCGAGCTCCACCTACGCATTGCTCTGCTCCTTTGATCGACGTATCGAGAAGCTGGATAAAATCATCGATGATGTCCAATCGGGAAAACTTACATTTGAGCAGCTCTTGAAGCTTCAGCAGAGCATTCGGCATGACGACGACATCCTGGAATCGAAGGCTGCTGACGAAGAGAGTACTGAGAACAGTACGGAAGAGAACGAGACCGCCGAAGGCAAGCTACTCCGCGGAGTGGTAGCCGCATCTATAGCTGACCTTGTCGCAGAGAAAGAGCAAGTGCTTCAACTACGAAATCTGGCTGATGAAGTCCATCGTAGTGGAATCGAATCAAAGTTCGACAAGCTGCGCGAGATACTTGTTGAAGAGAAGTATGTCCAAGAGAAGTTTATTGTTTTCACCGAGCATCGCGACACCCTCTCATTTCTTGTTCGCCGTCTGAGCGGCATGGGATATACAGAACAGATCGCCCAAATCCATGGTGGTATGCATTATACCGCACGCCAGGAGCAAATTGATCGGTTTCGGCTTCCGGCTTCTGAAGGTGGTGCTCGGTTTATGATTTGCACGGATGCAGCCGCAGAAGGGGTGAATCTCCAGTTTTGCTGGATCATGATCAATTACGACGTGCCCTGGAATCCTGCGCGGCTTGAGCAGCGTATGGGCCGCATTCATCGATACGGGCAGAAGCACGATCCCGTGATCATCTTGAACCTGGTTGCGCCAGCTACACGGGAAGGTCGTGTCCTTAAAACCTTACTTGACAAACTGGAAAAAATCCGCAAGCAATTGAAGTCAGACAAGGTGTTTGACAGCATCGGTCGAATCTTCAGTGATGTATCAATCAAGACATACATGGAGCGCATTGGATCCGGCGATGATCCCGACCAGATTGCTAGTGAGCTGGATGGCCGGCTTACGAAAGAACAGGTCAAGGCTATTGAACAGCAAGAGAAACGTCTCTATGGAGATGGCGGCGATGTGAAGCGAGAGCTACCTCGTTTGCGTGAAAGTGTCGAGCACGAAACGTATTTCCAGCTTATGCCTGGCTATGTGCGGAAATTCATTGCTTCGACAGCTCCATTGGTTGGTATGGAAATCGATGGCGACCTTGGCGGTCTTTTCAGCCTGTTGCCTGCGAACAAAGGTGCTATCGAACCATTACTCGATGCGATCGAGACGTACCGTCGATCTCGGTCACAAAAACTCTCTGTACTTCGGCCGGATGATCGTCAGTCCTGTATCTGGGTTCATCCTGGAGAGCCTGTATTCGAAAAATTCCGTGAGATCGTGCGGAAGAAATTGGGAAGAGATGCGTTGTCCGGAGCTGTCTTTGTTGATCCGACAGTAGACAAACCATACCTGTTCCATCTTGCCCGGTTGTCCGTTGTCCGGAAAAGCGATCCTGAAATACCGGAATTGGCCCGTGAGGAAATAGTTGAGTGTCGGCTTGTTGGACTCAAGCAAACCGAGAGTGCCGAAATCAGCATCTGTCCCGTCGAACATCTTTTACTGCTCCGAGGAGGACAGGGGCTACCTGGCCAGGCGCAAAGACTGGCCGTGGATGCCAAGCGCCAGAGCGAACAGGCACGAGCATATCTCACCGAGCGTGTATGCCGTTCTCTGGCTATGGAGAGCAGAAAACGTCGAATGGAATCTCTTCCCGAGCGGGAAGCATTTGTGCAGCGAGGGTATGATTTTCAGGAGGCAGAACTTGCTGCGGCTCGAACCAAGATGGCGCAAAAGGCACGCGGAGGAAATAAAGGAGCTGCAGCTGAACTTAGTAACATCAAGGCGCAGCAACGTGAGATCAGCACTCGAAAAGCTCGTGCGCTTGCCATCATCCATAGAGAGCCAGAACTGCTTGTCCCGGGAGATGTTGATTTCATCGCTCATGCACTCGTGGTACCAACCACCGATAAGAGTGAAATAGAATGGAGAGACAAGAACGTCGAACAGATCGCGATGGATCTTTCAAAAGCGTTCGAGGAAGCGGAGGGCGGGAAGGTGAAGTACGTCCATACTCCTGCTCTCGCCAGAGCTGCGGACCTTCCCGATCATCCAGGATTCGATTTGCTGAGTCAACGTCCTAACGATCAACAACGCTGTATCGAGGTGAAAGGTCGTGTGGGCACGGGAGAAATCGAAATAACGGATAACGAATGGGCGCGTGCCTGCAATCTACGTGAAGACTACTGGCTCTATGTGGTATATCACTGCGGTACCCCAACCCCTCAACTTGTACGAGTCCAGGATCCTTTCGGGAACCTGCTCGTTCGTCCTTTTAACAGAACACAGACTACCGAGCGAACGATTCATGCCACAGTCGAATCAGGTGGAGTGAGAATTGGGCACGCTCAGATTATGGAGGCTGGAGATATCTGATGCTCATTCTAAATGATTCGATGTGGAGGTATAAACATGTTGTGGAATAATGGACTTCAAGGCAATGCATTGAGAATTGCCGAGACCCCCAATTCACCATTATGCGTTGTTGCTGGACCCGGTACGGGGAAAACCTTTGCCCTTATGCGACGACTTACGCGTTTGCTTGAAGTGGAACACGCTAATCCAAAAAGGATTCTTGCTTGCACATTTACGAGAACTGCAGCTGAAGACATAACCCGAGCCATTTCACAGCTTGGGATTGGAGACGCTGACAAGATTGCCACACACACGGTACACGGTTTTTGTTTTTCTATGTTGTCATCTGAGGCGGTGCTAAAATCAATGGGCCGCATTCCAAGACCGTTGTTGGGATTTGAAGAGCGCTTTCTTCTCCAGGATCTACGTAATGAAGTCTTAGGAGATGTCCGTAAATGTGGTAAGAAACTTGATGCATTTTCCGCTGCGTGGGCACGGCTACAGCACGAAGAGCCTGGTTGGACAATGGATGCCTCAGATCAAGCGTTCCAGACAGTACTGCTTGCCTGGCTGCGGTTCCATCGAGCGATGTTGATAGGCGAGTTGATACCGGAAGGCATCAAGTATCTTCGCAATAATCCCAAGTCCCCATACCGCTCCATGTTTGATCATTTGCTTGTGGACGAGTATCAGGATTTAAATCGTGCTGAACAGACGCTTATCGATCTGCTCGCGAATGGGAAAGTTGTTATCGTTGGTGATGAAGACCAATCAATTTACTCGTTTAAATATGCTCATCCTGAAGGGATTGTCGAGTTCCCAGACACGCATCCCAGCACTGAGGAAATCAGTCTAGATGAGTGTCGACGATGTCCACAAACGGTAGTCAACATGGCCAATGATCTTATTTCAAACAACAATAGCCGCAGCAGTCGGAAGCTTCTCCCAAAGCCTGGTAATCCTCCGGGCGAGATTCACGTTGTTCAGTGGAGCAGTATGGAAGAGGAGGCCGAAGGAATTGCTGAGTTTATACAAGCACGTGTTGATGCCAGGGTTGTTGAAACCGGTGAGGTGTTGGTGCTAGCACCGCGGCGTGAGTTAGGATACATGATCAGAGATGAACTCAATAGCAGAAGCGTCCCAGCCCATAGCTTCTTTAGCGAGCAATCACTCGATGGCAAGCCAAAGGTTATTGATGAATCCCGTGCCCAACAGGCACTCACCCTGCTTAGACTTATGACAAATTGGGATGATCGCGTAAGCCTCCGATGTTGGTGTGGATTCGGCCATAACTCGCTGGCTGACAAAGAATGGGCTCGCTTGCGTGACCATTGCGAGAGCAATGACGAAGCTCCGCGTCATGCTTTGGAAAGACTCGCCGACGGCAATTTGTCGATTCCATACACAGGAAATATTGTTGAGCGATATCGTCTTCTCGTGAAACAACTCAGAGATCTTGATGGACTGACTGGGCAGGATCTTGTTGACGCGGTCTTTCCCTCTAAAGATGATTGGGCAACACCTTTTCGTGATATTGCATCTACCATTGAAGATATCGATTTTACCCCAGCTGGCCTCGGAGACGCAATTACACGATCCGTATCTCAACCTGAAATGCCGGTAGATGTGGATTACGTTCGCGTCATGAGTCTTCACAAATCAAAAGGATTGACTGCCGAACTTGTGGTTGTATGTGGGTGCCTTCAAGGACTGATACCATACATAGATGAGAAAGCTTCGCCTCGGGAGCAATTAGCTGCAATAGAGGAACAAAGGCGTCTTTTCTATGTGGCCGTTACACGAACGAGGCAAGAGCTTGTAATTTCCTCTGTAACAAATATCCCAAGGGCGACTGCTCACAGAATGCGAATACCAATCAACCGCGCGTATAGAAGTACCGCAAGGACCATAACATCGCAATTCATACATGAACTTGGTCCGCAATGTCCAGCAGCGATCACAGGTCAGCAGCTCTTGGATATGACGAAGGATGAGTCATGAAGCAGCAACCACCGCTAAACGACGCTATTGCCTTTGCTCTTGCCCGAATGGTTGATGATGCACAGACTGAAAGGCGTGATCCTAGTCATTCTGATATACAGTTCTGTGTAGACCAGTGCAAGCTGGCACAGGGAGATCCCAAATATCACGGACAAAATGTTGGCAAGGCGAAACGAATTCGCGCAGTCCTGGTCTGGGCCATAGAACACGCTCACGAGAATGGCCGCAAACTTGTTGGGCAATTGGTAACTCAGATACGGAGCTCCGGTGGTTTTAGCTCCGGGTCAACAAACTATGTAGGTGAAGAAGCAATAATAAGCCTACGTGATGCTTTGGCTGCAGAGGGCTTCGTGCTGACTCCTGATGGTGAGATTCTTCCAACAGCATTGAACGCTCTCTCTGGTACCGAACTCACAGCTGCGCTTGCTTCATATGTCCGACGCGCCCAGAAAGGTTCGCAGGATGCTGCACTTGTCGTAGGGACGGGGAAAGACTTACTCGAAGCAGTGGCTGCCCATGTTCTTCTGGAGCGATGGAACAACGACCAACCTCCGCACAGCTTCCCAATGTTGCTAGGACAGGCATTCGCAGCGCTTGAACTCAGAACGTCCGCGGATAAACCGGTGAATGGTGAACCACCGCAGCACCGGCTTCAACGTGCTCTTTATGATGCTGCATGTGCTGTAAATACCTTACGTAACAAGCAAGGCACAGGACACGGCCGTCCTTGGTTGCCAACGGTCACAACAGTTCAAGCGCGCAATGCAATACAGGTAATGGGCATTGTTGGCGATCTTCTGCTACGAACTATGAAAGACAAGGGTTAGTGATGACAGATAAACCCAGACTCATCGAATTTGCATTTCCTCTGAAGCAGGCATCCCTGACTTCGGTGCATGAGAAGAATGTGCGGCATGGGCATATTTCCACCTTGCATATCTGGCCGGCACGACGTCCTTTGGCTGCGTGTCGAGCTGCGCTATTAGCCACACTGTTACCTGATCCCGGAACACCGGAAGAACGCCAAAAACTGTGCGATCGTATCGGTGGTAAGGTCGTTGAGAATGTCGAGCGAAAAAAAATGCCCAACGGTACCATTGTAGAAAGGGTAAAGGAGGAAGTCGAGGATGGTGTCCTCGGTTGGATTGGTACGGAACCCAAGTCGGGTAGCCGGAAGAAGAAAGAGGCTCATCGCGCGCAGGTCGCTCATCGGGAATCGGAATTGAACTGGTTCCGTGAAGAGATCAAGAAGGCCTATGGAGGACGGGCTCCGAAGGTGCTCGATCCATTCGCAGGTGGTGGTGCGATCCCCCTTGAAGCCATGCGGTTGGGATGTGAGACAACTGCGATCGATATCAATCCGGTCGCCTGGTTTATCCTCAAATGCACGCTGGAGTATCCACAGAAACTCGCCGGTAAGACGCACCCCTTACCCGAATTTATCCTCGATGATGAAGACTTCATGGAGGATTTCTACAAGGCACACCCTCACCTTGTGGGGCGAACCAAGCGTACAATGAAGCAACAAAAGGAAGCCGAAGACGATCTCTTCGAGAGTCAAAAACAGGACAGCGGTCGCACGCCAAAAGCTGATCTGGCTTGGCATGTACGTGCCTGGGGACGCTGGGTTCTGAACGAGGCCCGCAAGGAACTCGCTCCCCTCTATCCTACCTACTCCGACTTCGAGCCGCTTGATCTCGATAATCCTAACCCTTTCGAGAAACAGGAGATGCAACTGGTCCCACTAAAGGAAGACGGCACGACGGATATCGAGGCACTTAATGCTGAGTTCTCGGAGGAGTATCTACGCGACAAGAAAAACCCACGATGGGTTGCCAAGCCGACAGTGGCATATCTTTGGGCCAGGACAGTGAGGTGTAAAAACTGTCGTGCTATCGTTCCTCTGCTGAAGACACGCTGGTTATGCAAGAAGGACCGGAAACGTATCTTGCTTACTATGAAGCCGAAAGCTGATGGGAGTGGGGTCGAGTTTGACATCCAGAATAATGTCCCCACTAAGGGTGGTAATGCGGCTCAAAACCGCGAGCACGATAAGCGAATTGGGGATGGTACCATGTCGGGCTCTGGTGTCCAATGTCCATGCTGTCCATCAATCATGACTATGGAGGATATTCGAGTTGAGGGGAAATCTGGGCAGCTTGAGAATCTTTTGTATTGTGTAGTAGTTAATGGACAAAGTGGCAAAGAATATCGACAGCCTACAGAAGAAGAAATATCTGCGTCCATATCCGCAAGTAGTATCATCGATTTCTTATTCTCGAGGCTGCCAACTGGCCTACCGAAAGACAAGATATCTCCTGCGAGTACCAGATCAATTTCTTGTCATGAATATGGAATAGATACTTACACCAAACTTATGACGGCACGGCAACAGGCCTTCATTGGTAGCATTTCACACCAGATCAGAATCATTTGGGCTACCTTGGATTCGGATAGCACTAAAGGCCTCGGTGCTGCAGTTGCGGCATTCTTGCTTGGAGCGCTTGATAAATGCCTTGATTATGGCAACACGCTGGCGTCGTGGTATACCCAAAATGAGCAGATATCTCATCTTTTTAACCGATACTCGCTCCCAATGAAATGGGACTATGCAGAATCAGCTCCTTTCGGGGGTGCTTCTGGAAGCTGGGAGTCAATGCTAAGTTCCGTTGCCCGTTCCGTCGACACAACACTATCAGTTTTCCCAAGCGGTAGCAAGGCACCAAGTGTAATTCATCAATCTGTCCTTGATGGTTTGGAAAAGGATTCATATGACCTTGTCATTACTGATCCTCCCTATTATCAAGCGGTCTCATATGCGGATCTTTCCGACTTCTTCTACGTATGGCTTAGGTGTGCAGTGAGCGACAAACTCGATCCTTTCCACGACTCGCTGACACCAAAAGATAAAGAAATCGTTCAGCATATACGTTCAGATAAGAAGAAAGAAGAGGAGAAGCGTAAATTTGAATCTTGGATGGCCAATGCGTTTAGAGAGATTCACTTAGCATTGGTGTCGGAAGGTCAGCTAACCATTGTCTTCGCACATAAAGAACCGGAAGCTTGGGAGACGCTTGTAGCTGCGATTATCCAAGCAGGTTTTACGGTCTACTCAAGTTGGCCAATACAGACAGAGATGCCTAATCGTAGTCGCGGGTACGGATTCTCAGCGCTGGCATCTTCTATTTGGCTTGTCTGCAAAAAGCGCCCGATTACAACCCGTCCAGGCTGGGACAACAAGGTCTTGGAAGAGATGCGATCAAACATCACAGAACGCCTGCATGCATATTGGGATGCGGGAATTCGAGGACCTGACTTTGTATGGGCTGCGACTGGCCCGGGCTTGGAAGCTTATAGCAAGCACCCGATTGTTAAAAAGGCAAATGCACCTGGTGAGGTGTTGGGGGTAGGAGAATTCCTCACACACGTAAGGCGCATGGTAGTGGACTTCGTCGTCGGCCAGGTCTTAACAGGACAGCACGATGGTTCTGATATGGCTGCCGCTGACCGGATGGATGCACCAACTTCATACTACCTTCTGCATCGCCACGATTTCGGTCTGGAGGAAGCACCGGCTGGTGCCTGCATCCTCTATGCCACGGCATGTGGACTATCGGATCGTGACCTGGACTCAGTTTGGGGCTTGGTGTCACACAAGGGGACGAGCTCTTCGAGCGAAGATGATGACACCGATCCTGATGCCGAGACAGATCCGGACGAGAGTGACTCATCGGGTAGCAAAATCAAACTGAAGACCTGGGCACAGCGGAAGCACCGTTCGATGGGCTACGAGGCGCCGGGTGGAAGGCCGATTCCTCTCATCGATCGTATCCACCACCTAATGCACCTCTGGAGAGCCGGGGACGTTCACAAAGTAGATGACTATCTGGACGACAACGGCTTACGCCGCCAGGAGTTGTTCAAGCGGCTGGTGCAGTCCCTGATCGAACTCTCGGTCGCGGGAAGCGAGGAACGCTCTCTTCTCGAAAGTCTGAGCAACCATATCCAGGCGAAGGGAGCGACGATGCCGGATACGCAAATAACGATTGATGATGAGGCGAACCAATGATGCTGAGCTGCAAGTTTACATGGTTAAAACGTACCCTCCGGAATTGGCCCTGGATGCAAGCACCTCACGGTTTCGCACCGTTTTACCTGCCGTATGTCCCACGTGCTGGGGATATACGCGAATGGAATGTGGAGATCAATCCACCCGGGATAGCAACCCCTCGTCCCTTACCGTCCAACAACCCGTTGCGCATCAGCCTCCACCGCATTTTAATTGAGACGGGGATCGCCCTTACACTTGCGAGAACAACTTCGGATCCGCGGTCCTGGTTTGCGCTTTACCGCTATGGGGCAGACTTCGCAGGCACCGCACCACGGCTTCGCTTTTACTCAGGTGTCACACAAAAGGACTCACGGCTTACTGCCGTGGCCTCCGAGGAGATTGCCATAGGTATTGCATGGTATATTCTTCGGCAATTTTTTGCCTTGCCGCATATTGCGGATGTGAATGAATGCTTCCGCACCGGGGAATTGCGATACGTTCACCGGCGTCTGAATAACAGACGTCCTGATTATTTGTGCACCGATTCGGCAAACGATGCCGTTCTCGTCGAGTGTAAAGGGACGACGGGCACAAGATCGGATATCAGTGGAATGCTCCAGGACGGTGATACTCAGGTTCGTAACGTGACCCCTACCAACCTTACACTCAGGAACACATGCGGCCGTATGGTGATTGGCACGCATTTTTGTGTTGAAGGGAAACATCCCCGGTCGGAAACAACGACAATAATAGAAGATCCCGACGGTGCAGAAAGCGGCCGGGATGATCCCGAATCCGATATGGTAGTACGACTCTCATACGCGAAATGCCTGCGCTTTATGGGACAGGATGTCTTCGCGGAGCGACTCATTGCAAAGACGCCGATGATAGGCTTCCCTGATCTAGATAAAGAAAGGTTGCCGGAGATTGACGAAATTCCCTTTTTACCTCTTGGAGTTACGCCATTTAATGATCTGGTCGGTATCGTGGGTCCGATAGCGATGGCGTTGCTTTCAAACATAGAAGGCAATATTAAAAAAAATATTGCCGATTCCCTTCCCAGTCTTGAAAACAATACTATTGATTTAGGCACAAAAGGGTACATTCTTTCAAATGGCGTAATTGTTCTTCACGATATAGACTCAGTTCTGGAGGAAGTAATCTGATGGCGAAGACACCTTGGAAACCATGGCATGAGGTCGTAGCATTGCGCGACGATCTAAAATCGGGCGAACTGCCGATGCACATGTTCGCCGCAGATCTGTATGAGGTCTTGATGGAAAGCGGAAAGCGCCCAATCTACGAGGATCCCGGGAAGTTCTTCGCCCTGACCTTCCCCACATATAATCTGCGACAGCTTGTAAGAGACGTGGCGCTCCGCGTCGCTG
>PABJ01000183.1 GCA_002699105.1 Ectothiorhodospiraceae bacterium
CTAGCGTATTCTCGCGCACCTTCTTCTTCAATACGATGGCGTTCTTCTTGAACTTCGAGTCGTTCTTCGCCGAGATGACGATCTTGTCCTCCAAGCCCATGTTCTCTTCGATCACGTTGTAGCGTTCGGTGATATCGCCTTCCAGCAGCTTCGTATCGCCCGGTTCGATGACGCGGACTTTCTGAAGCATCTGGCGTACGATAACCTCGATGTGCTTATCGTTGATCTTCACACCCTGCATGCGGTACACTTCCTGGATCTCGTTCACGAGATACTCCTGAACTGCGCCAGCACCCTGAATGCGAAGGATATCGTGCGGATTCACTGCACCGTCTGTGAGCTCTTCGCCCGCCTTTACGTAGTCGCCTTCCTGGATAAGGATATGGCGGCCGATCGGCGAGAGGTACGTGCGCACATCGGAACCATCGTGACTGGTGACGATCAACTCGCGGGAACCGCGCTTCTGGGCGCCGAACTTCACCGAACCGTCGATCTCGGATACGATCGCCGGGTTCTGCGGGCTCCGTGCTTCGAAGAGCTCGGTTACTCGCGGCAGACCGCCAGTGATATCGCGGGTCTTACCGATCTCGCGCGGGATCTTCACGAGGATGGTACCGGCGAGCACCTGCTGTCCGTTTTCGACTGCAAGGTGAGCTCCGACAGGGGTCGGGTAGCTGGCGATGATCTCGCCCTTCTTCGTCTCGACCTGGATCATCGGATTCAGGCTCTTATCCTTCGTGTCGATAACGACCTTCTGGATATGGCCTGTCTGCTCATCCGGTTCCTCGCGGTAGGTCCGGCCTTCGTAAAGATCGGAGAAGCGAATCACGCCTGCCTGGTCTGCGATAATCGTCGCGTTGTACGGGTCCCATTCGTAGAGGACCTCGCCCTTCGCGACTTCCTTCCCTTCCGCGATTTGGAGAATCGAGCCGTAGGGAACGTCGTACTTGTAAATGGTACGGTTGTTATCGTCGAGGATGTTGATGACGCCGTTACGGTTCGTAACGATGGTGCGAGCCTCCAGGTCGTCCTGGTACTCAACGGTTTTCACACCATCGAATTCGGTCTTTCCGCTGAATCGCGTTGTAATCTGCGACTGGGCAGCGATGCGGCTTGCGGTACCACCGATATGGAAGGTACGAAGCGTAAGCTGCGTGCCCGGCTCGCCGATGGACTGAGCAGCGATAATACCGACTGCTTCGCCGACATCGACCAGACGTCCTGCGGTCAGGTTACGTCCGTAGCAGGATGCACAGACACCCCTGCGGGTTTCGCAGGTAAGTACCGAGCGAATAACAACAGACTCGATCGACGTGCTCGAAATAGCGCGTGCCTTCTCTTCCGAAATGCCCTCGCCTGCATCTACGAGCCGTTCGCCGTTCAGCGGATCGTCGACATCATAAAGAGATACACGGCCGAGGATACGCTCGCTGAGCGGTTCCTTGACGTCTTCGCCTTCCTTCAATGCTTCGACCCTGACGCCGCGGATCGTACCGCAGTCGAACTCGGTCACGGCAACATCCTGGGCTACGTCCACCAGGCGGCGGGTAAGATACCCGGCGTCGGCGGTTTTCAGAGCGGTATCGGCAAGACCTTTACGCGCACCGTGCGTCGAGATGAAGTACTCAAGAATCGAAAGCCCGTCGCGGAAGTTTGCCGTAATGGGGTTCTCGATGATCTCGCCGGCCTGACCTGTAAGGCTCTTTTGCGGCTTCGCCATCAGACCGCGCATGCCTGCGAGCTGGCGTACCTGCTCCTTGGAACCGCGGGCTCCGGAATCCATCATCATGTACAGTGCGTTGAAACCGTTCTGGCTAACCTGAAGCGTATCGAACAGCTTGTCTGCGATACGGTTCGTCGTGCGGGTCCAGATATCGATCACCTTGTTGTAGCGTTCGCCGTTGGTGATAAACCCCTGCTGATACTGTGCAGTGATTTTCTCGACGTCCTGCATTGCCTTGTCGATGAGTTCGTTCTTTGCATCGGGAATTTCCACGTCGCTGATGCTGATGGAAAGTCCGCCACCTGTTGCGTAGCCGAACCCGAGATCCTTGAGCGCATCCAGGAATTGGGTGGTTTTCAAGTTGCCCAGCTGCTGGAAAATGAAGCCGATAATCTGGACCAGCTTCCGCTTCGTGAGAATCTCGTTGATATACGGGATGCCTTCCGGCACGATCGTATTAAAGACAATACGGCCGACGGTCGTATCGATAATGCTCGTCTTTTGGCGTCCGCTTTCGTCGGTCTGTCCTGGGACGGGGACGCGCACTTTCACGCGTGCATGAAGTCCGACACGTTTGTGATCGAGTGCAATGATCGCCTCTTCCATCGAAGAGAAGAGTTTACCCTCTCCAACATCACCGCTCAGTCCCTTCGTTAAGTAATAGCAGCCGAGTACGATTTCCTGACTCGGTACTGCGATAGGTGCACCATTCTGCGGGGACAGGATGTTATGCGCCGAAAGCAGGAGCACGCAGGATTCGAGCTGGGCATCGAAGGACAGCGGAACGTGGACGGCCATCTGATCGCCGTCAAAGTCAGCGTTGAACGCCGTACAAACCAGCGGATGGAGACGGATCGCCTTACCTTCTACCAATAGCGGCTGGAAGGCTTGAATTCCCAGACGGTGAAGCGTCGGGGCGCGGTTCAGCAGTACCGGGTGCCCATCGATAATCTTTTCGAGAATATCCCAGACCTCCGGTCCCTTCTTATCGACGACCTTCTTCGCACTCTTGACCGTCTTCACAATGCCGCGCTCGATAAGCTTACGGATGACGAACGGTTTGAAGAGCTCTGCCGCCATATCCTTCGGCAAACCGCACTGATGCAGTTTGAGCTCGGGACCGACTACAATCACGGAACGGCCGGAATAGTCGACACGCTTACCGAGAAGGTTCTGGCGGAAACGGCCCTGCTTCCCTTTCAGCATATCCGATAGGGATTTCAGTGCCCGGTTGTTATCGCTGCGCACGGAGTTCACGCGGCGGCTGTTATCGAACAGCGAGTCGACCGACTCCTGCAGCATGCGTTTTTCGTTCCGGAGGATGACCTCGGGCGCCTTGATATCCATCAGCCGCTTCAAGCGGTTATTGCGGATAATTACACGGCGGTAAAGATCGTTCAAATCCGATGTTGCGAACCTGCCGCCTTCCAGCGGTACGAGGGGACGCAGTTCGGGCGGAATGACGGGGATGACGTCGAGCACCATCCATTCAGCCTGATTGATCATCTCGCCGCCGTCGTCCTCGGTAAGGAACGAACTCACGACGCGCATCCGCTTGATCGCTTCCTGACGTTTCTGAACGGAGGTTTCAACCTTGATCTGGAAACGGAGGAGATCGGCAAGCTTTTGGGGATCGATGAGGCGCAGAATCGCCTTGATAGCCTCGCCGCCGATCTTTGCGACGAATTTCTCGGAATCGTCGTCGTCGAGATCCTGATTGCCAGGATCGAGTCCGGCAAGAATATCGAGATACTCTTCTTCGGTGAGGAAGGTCAGGTCGTTACGGAAGATCGACTTATCGACCTTCTCGTCTTCGTTGTATTCCGGCAGCTCTTCGTCCAGCACGCCGAACGGTTTCGGGAAACTCGTCGGGCCGGGGTTGATGACCACGTAATTTTCGTAGTAAATGATCTTCTCGAGTTCCTTCGAGGAAACGCCGAGAATATTGGCAATCTTGTTCGGGAGCGAACGGAAATACCATATATGCACGACCGGCACTGCGAGGGCGATATGGCCCATGCGCTCGCGGCGCACGGACTTCTGCGTTACTTCCACGCCGCAGCGGTCGCAGATGATGCCTTTGTACCGGATGCGCTTGTACTTACCGCAGGCGCATTCCCAGTCGCGGACGGGTCCGAAGATCTTTTCACAGAAAAGACCGTCCTTTTCCGGCCGGAAGGATCTATAGTTAATCGTCTCGGGCTTCGTTACCTCGCCGTAGGAACGCGCTAAGATTGCGTCCGACGATGCGAGGCTGACTGAAATCCGCGAGAAGTTCTTCTTTATCGGGTCTTGGGTTTTAAACTGCATTATCCAACTCCAACTCTAATTCACTATCAATTCAGGGAAGATCGACACGTAGAGCGGTCCGGGTTTCGGACCTGTCATTCGATCTTTATCTCCAAGCCAAGACCCTGAAGTTCTCTTACAAGTACGTTGAACGATTCCGGAACGTTCGGCTCCGGAAGGTTCTCACCTTTCACAATAGCCTCATAAACCTTCGCGCGTCCCTGCACGTCGTCGCTCTTGACGGTCAGGATTTCCTGCAGCACATGCGCTGCGCCGTAGGCTTCGAGCGCCCAGACTTCCATCTCGCCGAAACGCTGGCCGCCGAACTGCGCTTTACCGCCCAGCGGCTGCTGCGTGATAAGGCTGTACGGTCCGATCGACCGGGCGTGGATCTTGTCGTCGACAAGGTGGGAAAGCTTGAGCATATAAATGTACCCGCAGGTCACAGGCTGATCGAACTGATCGCCGGTGCGGCCGTCGTAGAGGATCGTCTTCGCCGTCGGGTTGAGGTTTACTTCGTTGTTCAGCTTTTCGATGTCCTCCCATGCGGCGCCGTCGAAGATCGGCGTTGCGAAACGCACGCCCATCACCTTACCGACCCAGCCGAGGGCTGTTTCGTACAGCTGACCGAGGTTCATTCGGGAAGGCACGCCCAGCGGATTCAGGATGATATCGACCGGTGTACCGTCTTCGAGGAACGGCATATCCTGCACGGGTACGACGTTCGAGACGACGCCCTTGTTTCCGTGGCGGCCTGCCATCTTATCGCCGATGGATAGCTTGCGCTTCTTCGCGACGTATACCTTGGCAAGCTGCACGATTCCCGGCTGTAATTCGTCGCCCATCTGAATCTTGCCCTTTTCGCGCTTGTACTCTTCCTCGAGGTCCAGCTTCATGTACATGTAGTTATCGTAGATGCGCTGGATAAGGGAGTTCTTATGGTCGGACTCTGTCCAACCCTTTTTCGGATCGAGCGATTCGAGGTCTTCGCGATGATCGGCGAAGGTGGTTTCGCTGACCGTGGTACCGCCGCGGATGGCGCTGCTGCCTTCGAGGTTCGGAATGCCGAGCAGCTTATCGCCCATCAGGAGATCGGTGAGCTTTTGCTGGAGCGTATCGAGCAGCGCTTCGCGCTTCCTCTCGATGTAGGCTTCCAGGCGGTCGTACTTTTCTTTCTCTTCCTTCTTGGTGTCCGCTTCCTTCTTCTTCCGGCTGAAGAGTTTCGTCTTGATGACGATGCCCTTCATACCCGGAGGAGCCTTCAGCGAAGCATCCTTTACATCGCCGGCCTTATCGCCGAAGATTGCCTTAAGAAGCTTTTCTTCCGGCGTAGGATCGGATTCACCCTTCGGTGTAATCTTACCGATGATGATATCGTTTTCACGAACTTCCGCACCGACTCGCACAACGCCTTCTTCGTCGAGGTTGCGGGTTGCTTCCTCGGAGACGTTCGGGATTTCGCGCGTGAGCTCTTCTTCGCCGCGCTTCGTATCGCGGACCTGAAGTTCGAATTCTTCAATGTGAATCGAGGTGAAGATGTCTTCTGCAACCAGGCGTTCGCTGACGATGATAGCATCCTCGAAGTTATACCCGCGCCACGGCATGAATGCCACGAGCACGTTGCGGCCGAGCGCCAGTTCACCGAACTGCGTCGAGCTGCCATCTGCGAGAATGTCGCCCTTCTTGAACTTCTGCCCAGGCTTTACGATCGGGCGCTGGTTGATACAGGTATCCTGGTTCGTGCGGAAGAACTTCGTGAGATCGTATTCGTACACGCCCTGCGAATCGAACGCTGCCAGGGATTCGTCTTTGGAACGCCCGATGTTGTACTGGACGCGGATCTTCATACCGTCGACGAACAGCACCTCGCCGTCGAACTCTGCCACGACCATAGCGTGGGAATCGCGAGCGACCTTTTCTTCAAGTCCGGTGCCGACGTACGGCGCTTCCGGACGCAGCAGGGGCACACCCTGGCGCTGCATATTCGAGCCCATGAGTGCGCGGTTTGCATCGTCGTGCTCGAGGAACGGAATCAACGCGGCTGCGGGACTCACAATCTGGTTCGGCGCGATATCCATATACTGCGCCTCGCTGGGCGGGATGACGGGGAAGTCGCCCTTGTAGCGGCACTTCACGCGGTCGTTGACGAACGTCCCGTCTTCGTTGAGCGGTGCGTTTGCCTGTGCGATAATAGCCTCGTCCTCTTCCTCAGCGGAGAGGTAGACGATTTCATCGCTGACCTTGCCGTCCTTCACGATGCGGTACGGCGTTTCGATAAAGCCGAAGTCGTTAATCCGGCCGTGGATACACAGCGAGGAAATAAGACCGATGTTCGGGCCTTCCGGCGTCTCGATCGGGCAGAGGCGGCCGTAGTGCGTATAGTGAACGTCTCGGACTTCGAAGCCTGCGCGCTCGCGGGTAAGACCGCCGGGGCCGAGCGCCGACATACGGCGTTTGTGCGTCAGCTCGGAGAGCGGATTCGTCTGATCCATGAACTGCGAGAGCTGGTTCGTTCCGAAGAACGCATTCACAACGCTGGTGATCGTGCGCGCATTGACGAGATCGGCAGGGGTAAAGTTTTCCACGTCGCGGATGTTCATCCGCTCTTTGATCGTGCGGGACATACGCGCGATACCGACGTTATACTGTGCGGCGAGCTGTTCGCCCACGGTGCGGACGCGGCGGTTTCCGAGATGATCGATATCGTCCACATCCTGCCGTCCCTGCAGCAGCGAAATGAGATATCTGACGATCTCGATAATATCTTCCTTGGTCAGCGTCGTCGTTTCCGGATCGATCTCGAGCTTCAGGCGCTTGTTCAAACGGTAGCGTCCGACGATACCGAGATCGTAGCGCTTCGGATTGAAGAACAGCCGTTCGATGAGCCCCTTGGCGGTTTCGAGATCCGGCGCTTCGCCGGAGCGGAGCTGCTTGTAGATAATCTCCAGCGCTTCCTGCTCGGAAGTGGCGTCATCCTTCCGGATGGTATTGGCAATGACGAGCGCCTTCTCGTTATCGGTATTGTAGATGCGGACGGTTTTCACGTCGTGCTCTTTCACCGAGCTGACGATCTCCTCATCGAGCACGGTATCGGCGGAGACGAGCAGTTCGCCCGTGCTCTCATCGACGATATCATCGCACAGCACCTTGCCGATGATATCATCCAGCTTGCTGGGGGTCAGCTCGACGCTCTTCGAGAGATTGAATAGCTCGAGGAGCTCGGCATTCGAGGAATACCCGAGTGCGCGGATGAGCGTCGTGACGGGGAATTTCTTCTTCCTGTCGATGTAGGCATACATGACAGCGTTAATATCGGTTGCAAACTCAACCCACGACCCGCGGAACGGAATAATCCGCGCCGAGAACATCTTCGTGCCGTTCGGGTGGATCGACTCGCCGAAGAACACGCCCGGGGAGCGGTGCAACTGGCTGACGATAACGCGCTCGGCGCCGTTGATGATGAACGTGCCTTTCGGCGTCATGTACGGCAGGTTGCCGAGGTAGACGTCCTGCTCAACGGTTTCGAAGTAGTCGGCGCTGCCCGGATCCTCATCCTTGCTCGAAAGCCGAAGCTTCGCCTTGAGCGGAACGGCGTACGTGAGGCCGCGCTCCTGGCACTCGGTGATCGAGTACTTCGGCTTTTCGATGTAGTAGCTGTTGTATTCGAGGATGTAGTTTTCCCGTGCATCCAGGATGGGGAAATTCGTCCTGAACACCTGCTCCAAGCCTTTATCTTCCCGGTCCTCCAGTTTGACCTTCTCTTGCAGAAAATCCTCGAACGAATCGAGCTGGACATTCAGAAAATCGGGATACTCGATTACCGTAGGAATCTTCCCGAAGCTGTACCTGCCGAGTTCCGACGGGACTAACTCAAGGTCATCGATAATATCTTTGAAATGGCTCTCGGAAAATTTCGTCACTTTCAAGCTCCTTGTATTATACGTGCGCATCCATCATACGGATGGGGTCGGGGTCGCCATTGGCTTTTTGCAGCCGTATTGGGGCATTACGGGGGATGACACAACAAACGACGATTGCGAGACAGAAATTTTCCGTCTCGCAGTCATCGAGTTCATACCTAATACGTTATGCGTCAAAGGTCACGTTGTGTAGTGAACTACCTTCGATTGAACGTTCTTGGAAAGACCTTACTTCAGGTTGACAGTAGCGCCGGCTTCTTCGAGTTCTTTCTTCAGCTTTTCGGCGTCGTCTTTCGGGATACCCTCTTTCACCAAGCTCGGGGCACCGTCGACGAGGGCTTTCGCTTCCTTCAAGCCGAGATCGGTGACGCTGCGCACGATCTTGATAACGTTGATCTTGTTGGAACCCGGCGATGCGAGTTCGACATCGAATTCCGTCTTTTCTTCTTCTGCGGCAGCCGGTGCACCCGGTGCTGCGCCAGCCATCATCATCGGTGCGGCTGCGGTGACGCCAAATTTCTCTTCCAGCGCCTTTTTCAACTCTGATGCTTCGAGAAGGGTCAGTCCCTCAATTTTCTCGACGATTTCTTCGACAACAGACATGTCTCTATTACTCCTCGGTGGATATTGTTCTATAAATTCTTGTTTGCTTCGGGTTAGGCAGCTTCTGCTTTTTGCTTTTCGATGGCATCAAGGGCGTAGACGATATTCGACGCCACATTGTGCAGCACCATCACGATACCGTGAACCGGTGCATCGAGACTGCCGATGATGCTCGCGATGTTGTCTTCGCGGGTGGGAAGCGCTGCCACTTCCTTCAGCCGCTCACCGTCGAACACCTGGTTTTCGACAACGCAGGCCTTTACCTGCGGCTTGTCTTTGTTTTCCTTGTTGAAGTTCTCAAGGATACGCGCCGGCTGGATGGGGTCGTCGTAGGCAAACACCACGCCGGTCTGATTTACGAGGTATGGATATACGTCGTCGTACCCGCCCACTTGTTCAAGGGCAAGCTTCAACAGCGTATTCTTGATTACCCTGTAATCCACGCCGGCTTTGTGGAATTCGCCCCGCAGCTTGTTCGCTTCATCTACGGTTAAACCGTTGAAGCTCGTCAGGTACAAGCCCGAGACTTTTTCCAGTCGTTCGACTGCGTCTTTGATGACTTCAGCCTTCTGTTCTCGTGTCACTTCACGCTCATAAATTGAGTGATTGACATATTAGTTATATAGAAGCATTAAGAGTGCGTATACGGGCTGGATGTCTGCCCGGGTAGAAAATCTATTTCGCGTTCTCAACGTATCGCATGCAGATTCACAACTCATGCATGCGGTTATATTCTTAGTGCATGCTGGCTGCTTCCGACCGGTCCAGACGGATACCAGGACCCATCGTGGTCGAAACAGTCGCACCTTTAATGTAGATGCCTTTCGAAGAAGCAGGCTTCATCTTGTTCAGCGTCTGCAGGAAGAACTTGATGTTATCGACGATCTTGTCCTCCTCGAAGGAAGCCTTGCCCACCATTGCGTGGACGATTCCGGCCTTTTCGACGCGGAAGGAAATCTTACCGGCTTTCACATCTTTCACTGCATCGCCGACGTCCATCGTTACGGTGCCGGATTTCGGGTTCGGCATCAAGCCGCGCGGGCCGAGAATCTTACCAAGCTTACCGACCTCGCCCATTGCATCCGGCGTAGCGATGACGACATCAAAGTCCGTCCAGCCGCCTTTGATCTTTTCGATGTACTCATCGAATCCGACGAAATCTGCACCGGCTTCCTTTGCTTCGTCTTCCTTGCCGCTGTTCGTGAGAACAAGCACGCGTACTTCCTTCCCGATTCCATGCGGGAGGGATGCCGTACCGCGCACCATCTGATCGGACTTCTTCGGATCGACGCCAAGCTTCACAGCGAGATCGATGGACTCATCGAACTTCCCGGTGTTCGTCTTCTTGAGGATCGAGATCGCTTCTGCAAGCGGGTACTCATCCAGGCGGTTATAAAGTTTTGCGTTTTCTTTCTGGCGCTTTGTCAATTTCATGATCGAACCTATCCTTCAACTGTGAGACCCATGCTCCGGGCGGTGCCGGCAACCATGCGCATTGCCGATTCGACCGTATGAGCGTTGAGGTCAGGCATTTTCAATTCTGCGATTTCGCGAACCTGCGACTCGGTCACTTTTCCGACCTTGACGCGGTTCGGCTCACCCGAGGCCTTCTCAAGTTTTGCGGCTTTCTTCAGCAAGACTGCTGCCGGCGGCGTCTTCGTGATAAACGAAAACGACTTATCTCCGTATACAGTAATAACGACAGGGATAATAAGCCCCGCCTTATCCTGCGTCTTCGCATTAAACTGCTTGCAGAACTCCATGATGTTGACACCATGCTGACCGAGGGCCGGACCGACCGGGGGAGCCGGATTCGCGGCGCCTGCCGGGATCTGCAACTTGATAAAACCTGCTACTTTCTTCGCCATAGCGTGTATTAACTCGTAACGATGTTATTGTGTATCAAATTCAACCTGACTGAAATCCAGTTCGACCGGCGTCTTCCGGCCAAAAATGGAAACCATCACCTTCAGCTTCATCTTCTCCTGGTTCACTTCCTGAACGAAGCCGCTGAACGTATTGAACGGACCGTCGATGACGCGCACCGGATCGCCGACCTTGTACTGAACTTCCGGAACGTTGGACTCGTCCATCTCTTCCATCCGCCCAAGGATCTTGTTCGCCTCTTCCTCGCGAATCGGAGTCGGTTGCTCCTTCGTACCCAGGAATGCGATAACGGAAGGCGTCGTTTCGACGAGATGCTTCGTCTCGCGGTCGAGAACGCAGTGAATCAGCACATACCCTGGGAACGAGTTTTTCGTGCGCGTACGCTTCTTCCCGTCGCGAATTTCGAACACCTTTTCCTGCGGCACGACAACGGACTCTATCCGATCCTCGAAATTGTTCTGCACAACCTCGTTCTCGATGTAGAGCTTTACTTTATTCTCGTGTCCGGAATACGTCCTGACGACGTACCAGTGCATATGTTGATTTTTTTCTGTCGCGACTTCCGTCATAAGACTGCTATCGACCCTGGATTACCCGGCAAGCAGGAGGGTCATCATTTGTTGTAATACCCAATCCACCGCGAAGATGAAGAGGGAAATAAGTACCGACGAAACGAGCACAACCACGGTAGAGTCTTTCAACTCCTCACGCGTCGGCCACGTTACTTTTTTCATTTCTTTGATTACGTCGGAAACGAAGTTGGTTATTTTTTCTTTCATCGTCGGGTATCGGGTTCGATCGTTTTCTGCATCAGTCAGAATTTTATTGCACGTCAGGAGGGACTCGAACCCCCAACCTGCGGTTTTGGAGACCGCTGCTCTACCAATTGAGCCACTGACGTATCTTTTCCGTTTGTAGCATCGCCGTGGCGTTGCGGCCTCGGCGATTATGTGATTCCGCAGGTACGGAATTCGTAGCGAAACAGTACAGTCACGACAAGCAGCGCGAAACCTTTCGGCGGGCGCTTGAGCTCACGACCGGACTTGAACCGGTGACCTCTTCCTTACCAAGGAAGTGCTCTACCTCCTGAGCTACGTGAGCACTTGAGCGGGCGACGAGACTCGAACTCGCGACCAACAGCTTGGAAGGCTGTGACTCTACCAACTGAGTTACACCCGCCTGTTTCAGCTGGTGGTGAGGGAAGGATTCGAACCTTCGAAGGCATGAGCCAACAGATTTACAGTCTGTCCCGGTTGACCGCTTCGGTACCTCACCTATTTCATCTCCTGAGCTGGCAACCAGACTCGAACTGGTGACCTGCTGATTACAAATCAGCTGCTCTACCAACTGAGCTATGCCAGCATTTCTATCTCAAATCGGAGACAGGAATGTAAATATAGGATACAAATTCTGGAAAATCAACAACTAGGGAAAGATTTCCGTATTCCTCAACGGAGACGGGCATCCAAGAAGGATTTTATGGCGTCTTTCAGGCCGGGTTCTGCGTCAAACATGTCGGTTCCGTGGCCTGCAGCGTCGTATATTTTCACGTCAATATCGGCGCCAAGAATCTCCTTGTATCGATTTACCGCTTCCAATGAGCGCACGTCTTCCTTGCTTGCTGCGGCAAACACAGCTCTCCCCTTCAGCTTTGCAACAGGGCCTTCAGTCGGTAATTGATTGAAGTAATTCAATCCCGGACTCAAGAGCACCAGCGAGGAAATCTCGGAAGCTTTCGACGCAAATATTACAGCGTTGCTGCTGCCGTAGGAAGCGCCAATGAGCCCGATCTTCGAGCCGCCCATGTCTTTCATGTACTTCACCGCTGCAGCCACATCCTGCTGAATGTCGCGATCCGGACGGACGCGCTTGCCGGCCTCTGTCTTTGTCGAACCGCCGTAGCCGCGGGCGTCGATTGTCAGTACGTTATATCCGGCCTTGTGAAGCTCGGCAGCAAGCGCCGAGTAGCTGCTCCTGTCGCTGCGCCACTGGTGGAGGCATATCACGGCAGGGGCTCCGGAGGCCGATGCCTTGTACAGTGTCCCCGATAAGACAACTCCATCGGCGGTTACGATGCTGACAGATTCACTCTGCGCGGCCGCTGAAGCTGCGAACAGCAACCCGATAACTGCGTATATGTACAACATTCGTAAGCTCTTCATCACTTCATTCTCCTTGCACTATTTCGGTAGCTCTTCATCTATGTTACGTCCAGCGGTCGATAATCGTTTCCGTAACCTCCGCGGCGCTTGTCGAATCGGATACATCGATCCAATCGATATAGCGCTCTTTTCGGAACCAGGTGTACTGGCGTTTCGCAAAGCGGCGGGTATTCTGTTTCATTAACTCGATCATCCGTTCCTTGCCGTATTCGCCGCCAAGATGCGCGATTGCTTCTTTATATCCTACTGTTCTCAGTGCGTTGCTCGATGGATCGATACCGCGATCGAGCAGGTCCTGAACTTCGTCGAGGAATCCCTGCTCCATCATTTGTTCGACTCTACTATTTATACGCGCATAGAGGGCATCGCGGTTCCAACGCAAACCGACGACCTGCACTTTGTGCTTCGGCTTCTTCATTCGTTCGCGGCGTATGCGCGAGTAGGGCTGCCCTGTGAGGATGCAGACCTCCAGCGCCCGAAGCACCCGCGGATGGTTCGTCATCGGAACGAACGATGCAGCATTCGGATCGAGCTGCTGAAGGCGTGCGAACAAAGGCTCTATACCTCGATGCTCCAGTTCGCTTTGTAAATCCTCCCGCAATTGCGGATCGACCTCGGGACTATCGAAAATGCCTTCTACCAGCGTCCGCACGTAGAGCCCTGTTCCCCCAACAACAAGCGGCACCTTTCCGCGCTCCTGTATATCTTGAATCACATCCTGCGATTCACGAAAGAACGTTCCTGCTGAGTACGTGCTCGTGATCGGAACATGGCTGATGAGATGATGCGGGACGCTTAGAAGCTGATCGACTGTCGGTTTTGCCGTCCCGATATCGAGGCGTTCATAGACCTGTCTCGAATCGGCGCTCAGAATTTCGGCATTGAACCGGGAGGCCAATTCCAGAGAGATACCTGTTTTTCCGGAAGCGGTCGGGCCGGTTATCACGAGAATCTTCCGTCCTACTTCTGCCACCCTTCTTTCCCGACAAGCGGTACAAACTTGAATCCGCCGATTTCGGAATACCCAAACTCGCTGCCTTTCCGTGTGACAATCACCAGCGATTGCGATTGTTGACTTCCCGTCGGTATGACGAGTCTCCCGCCGTCGGCGAGCTGCTTCACCAGGGATTGCGGCACTTCCGGAGCACCGGCAGTTACGATGATCCCATCGTACGGAGCATATTCGCTCCACCCGACGGTACCGTCCCCGGTTCGCGATGCAATATTATAGCCGAGCTTATCGAACATCTTCCGGGCGCGGTTCAGCAAGTCGAGATGCCGCTCTATCGTGAATACCCGGGCGCCCATCTCTGCTAGGATGCACGCCTGGTAGCCGCTTCCGGTACCGACCTCCAACACCTTGTCGTACTTCTTCACCTGCAGCAGCTCCGTCATTTTCGCCACCGTATACGGCTGAGATATGGTCTGTTGACAGTCGATAGGCAAGGCGGAATCTTCGTAGGCCCGCCGTTCGAAAATCGGGTCCACAAATGTATGCCGCGGCACAGAGTAGATTGCAGCAAGCACGCCTTCGTCCTTGATCCCCTTTGCGACGAGGGTCTCGACGAGGGCCTCGCGTTCTGTATGTTCTCGATGGACTGATCTATTCAAAGCTGAGTTCCTTACTTGGAATCCTGGCCGAAATTCAGAAACGGTTCGAGCGTGCTCTTTGGTTTCAGTTCGTCCTTTAGCACCGACCGCAGTTCCTGGGGGTTGAGCTTTCGGTGCAGCACACCGTCAAGCGCGACCGAGATGATGCCGGTCTCTTCCGACACGACGACAACAAGCGCGTCGGATTGCTCGGTGACGCCGACCGCCGACCAGTGGCGCATCCCCATGGC
>PABJ01000184.1 GCA_002699105.1 Ectothiorhodospiraceae bacterium
CTACGACGGCGGCACGGAAACTGAAAATAAAGGATTCGACGGCGATGCTGTTGCTACCGGTGGAAACGGCGGTAAAGGCGGCGAGTGCTGCACACCGCCCGCAGCGAGCGGCGGTAGCGGCGGCGCAGGCGGCGATGCTGTAGCAACTGCCGGCATGAACGGCGGCACAGCCATTGCCAACGGCGGCAGCGGTGGTGCAGGCGGTGACGGTTGCGGACCTGGCGGCGGCGGAAACGGCGGCGGTGCAAGCGCAACCGGCGAATCCGAAGTCGAGAATCCAGGACCGAACGGCGCGCCGGGTGCATGGTGCGTACCGCCTCCTGAAGAGTACTACATCTGGTTTGACGATATCGTACCAGGCCCGATTTCCGAAGGCGTCCAGACTCTCCCGGTCTACGATAATCCAACGGGTACCGGGACACCAGTTGGCGAGGTATCCGTCTTCTTTGGCGGTCCTCTCAACAAGCAGCCGACGGGCGGTATCCAGATGCAGGCCGGCGCAATCATCGGCGTCGACTGCAAGACCTTCGTCAAGTTCGGTCCACCGGATCTGATCTGGCCCAACTTCAAGGTCAACAGCGCGGTGGCCGACATCATCAACGGTACGGATTTCCCGCAGTGCTTCATCTTGCGTGGATTCTACGATACGAACCTCATTGATGAGGCTCTGTGCCAGAATCCTGGCGGAATAGGCTCACCGGAGACCGTAATGATCGACGTAGCAGGCTCCAGCTTCACGGATACATTCGATATCCTTGAAATGAACGCAACTGCGGCGATTCTCCTGCAGCCGGCACTGTGCTTCCAAATATCACCAGACTGCTAAAGGAAACGAACATGGAACAACGAAATAGAACACTGGAGAACAGCATGAAACGCATATTGTTCATACTTGCACTCAGCGTTGCCGCCGTTTCCTCGGCGGTCGCGCAGGGCGCAGATGTCGCTGCGAATATGGATATCGATGAAAGCGGAAACATCTACGTCGGCGGCAGCAGCATGCGCACCGACGGCAACATGGCGTACTTCGTGGTTGCCTACGACGCCGACGGTGTCGAACAAGGCATCCGTTACGTCCTGAGCAGCGGCGAAGGACCGAGCATCCCCGCAAAGCTCATCGCCGATGATGGGCTCGGTAACATCGTAATCACGGGCACAAGCCCGGCGACCACGACCGGCAACGATATCGTCACGGTATGGTTTCCGCAATCGGAGATCGTATCCGTCGATGCACCCGGAGCGGCTCCGCTCAGCTTCACGCTGCAGCAGAGCTACCCGAATCCTGTTACGCAGGACGGAACCGCACTGATTTCCTACCGGCTCCCGAACGCCGCCGACATCACCCTATCGATCGTCGATATGAGCGGTAAGGTGATTGAAGTGGTCGAGGAAGGATACAAGCAGGCAGGCAAACACACGGTGAGCTTCTCGCCGCAAAACCTGCCGAGCGGAACCTACTTCTACCGGCTCACGGATGCAAGCGGTTCACAGGTGCGAAAAATGGCTGTGATACGCTAACGATAAAAAGAAAACATTCTCCCAAAACCCGGCATACTCTGCCGGGTTTTTTTATTACAGATTCGTCCAAATGCAAGGCATTCCGTATCTTTACATAACAACAATATCCACAGTAGATACTTTTTGTGAGCGACCCACGCGGTCAGGCATATCCGCAAAAAAAAAGATTTGTGATTATTCTTCACAGGTGTTGCCATGGGTAACGCTTCGTTGTATTTTGGTTCGAGCAGACTGTTGCCACGACTAGTTATCTATTTACTTCCTTAACTCATTCGAGCATGGATCAAATCCTCAACTACATTGGCGGTGAGCTAGTCCCGCCCAAGTCTTCAACATATCTCGATAATTTTGAACCTGCCACCGGCGCTGTGTACAGCCAGGTGCCGGACTCTGACGCTTCCGATGTTCAGGCCGCAGTCGAAGCTGCAGAGTCGGCATTCCAGGCGTGGTCCCACACCCCGGTCGCAGAAAGGTCGGCAGTGCTTCTTGAGATATCGAGGCGTATTCAGGAATCGATCGCGGATTTAGCCGAAGCGGAGTCTCGCGACACCGGCAAACCGGTAAGCCTTGCGAAGGCAGTCGATATCCCACGGGCGTCGAAGAATTTTGATTTCTTCGCAACCGCTATCAAGCATGTGGAAAACGAGTCGCATCAAACCGACCGTGAAGCGATCAACTACACATTGCGCGATCCTCTAGGGGTAGTCGGATGTATCTCGCCGTGGAATCTGCCGCTGTACTTGTTCAGTTGGAAGATTGCCCCGGCCCTCGCTGCAGGGAATACGGTCGTTGCGAAGCCGTCGGAACTGACGCCGATGACCGCCTACCTCCTCTCGCAGATTTGCATGGACGCCGGACTCCCGCCGGGCGTTCTGAATATCGTTCACGGGCTGGGCAATAAAGCCGGCGCGGCTATCGTCGAACACCCGGCAGTGAAAGCAATCTCCTTTACGGGCGGCACAAACACCGGCGCAGAGATCGCACGGGTAGCAGCGCCGCAATTCAAGAAACTTTCGCTCGAACTCGGCGGGAAGAATCCTACCATCATCTTCTCCGATTGCCCGCACGAAGATACGCTCGAGACTGTCGCAAGATCGGCCTTCTCCAATCAGGGCGAGATATGCCTCTGCGGAAGCCGGATATACATCCAGTGCGAGCTGTACGAGGATTTCCGCGATGATCTCGTCGATAAGGTAAAAGCCATGAAGATCGGCGACCCACGGGATGAGGACACCAATCAGGGTGCGCTCGTATCCCAACAGCACATGGAGAAGGTGCTCTCGTACATTCAATTGGCGAAGGATGAAGGCGGGCGCATTCTTACAGGCGGCCAACGCGAAATCGTATCAGGCAGATGCGAGAACGGCTGGTTTGTCCAACCGGCAATTATCGAGGGCCTCGATCATACCTGCCGCACGAACCAGGAGGAAATATTCGGTCCGGTCGTAACCCTCACGCCGTTCGACACCGAGGATGAAGTTATCACGATGGCGAACAGCACGCCCTACGGCCTCTCTGCCAGCGTCTGGACGGAAAACCTCAGCAGAGCGCACCGCGTTTCGCAGCGGCTGGCAAGCGGACTCGTCTGGGTGAACTGCTGGATGCTGCGCGATCTGCGGACGCCGTTCGGCGGTGTGAAACAAAGCGGCGTCGGCCGGGAAGGAGGGTGGGAAGCCCTGCGTTTTTTTACCGAACCAAAGAACGTCTGCATCAAACTCCGGTAACCGCGAGTTAGGCACACCCCCGGGAGTTTGCATAGCAGTGCCGTGATACGTATATATCAGTTCATCACAGAGTATACGTATGAACGACACAAGAATCGAATCGAAAACGGCTCCTGAACCGGTTGGCCTCTACCCTCATGCACGCCGCGTGGGCAATCTGCTGTTCCTTTCCGGCGTCGGGCCTCGCAAGCGCGGCTCCAGGGAAATACCCGGCGTCTCCCTCGGCGAAAACGGCGAAATCCTCTCCTACGATATCGAAGAACAATGCCGCTCGGTCTTCGAGAATGTCCGGCTGATCCTCGAAGATGCCGGCGCAAAGTGGGAAGACCTGGTCGACGTGACCGTCTTCCTCACAAACATGAAGGTGGATTTCAATAAGTACAACGAGCTCTACGCCGAGTACTTCGCAGATTGCAGGCCGTGCCGCACCACGGTGGAAATCAGCAGCCTCCCTACCCCGATTGCTATTGAACTCAAATGTATCGCAACGATTGACGAATGATCCCTATGTATACAACCACTGGTATAAATTTTAAACAATGGATCGATGAGCACCGCCACCTGCTGAAGCCGCCCGTCGGCAATCAGCAGGTCTTCGAAGATGCGGAGTTCATCATCATGGTCGTCGGCGGACCGAACGCCCGGAAGGATTTCCATTACAACGAAGGCGAGGAGTTCTTCCATCAGCTCGAAGGCGACATCACGCTACGCGTGATCGATAACGGCGAGATGAAGGATATTCCAATCCGCGAGGGCGAGATATTCCTGCTGCCTGCGAAGGTACCGCATTCCCCGCAGCGCCCGGCGAACACCGTCGGACTTGTCGTCGAGCGCAAACGCCGCGAAGGCGAAAAAGACGGCTTCCAATGGTACTGCGAGAACTGCGGCGAGATGCTGTACGAGGAGTACTTCCCGCTCGAAAACATCGTCAGCCAGCTCCCGCCGATCATGGAGCGGTTTTTCTCTTCGGAAGAACACCGCACATGCGATAAGTGCGGCACCGTGATGGCAGCCCCGGATAAATCCAAAAACTGACTCCTGCCCATGCTTCGCATCGATACGCATACGCACATCCTGCCCAAGGAATGGCCGAACCTCAAGGAGCGTTACGGCTACGGCGGTTTCGTCCAGCTCGAGCACAATCACACGAACTGCGCGGATATGATTATCGATGGGAAGTTCTTCCGGAAGGTCGATCCGAACACATGGGATCCGGCAGTGCGTATTGATGAGTGCAACGATCTCGGCGTGGACGTGCAGGTGCTCTCCACCGTACCGGTCATGTTTAACTACTGGACGAAGAAAGAGCATTCTCTCGATCTTTCGAAAATCCTTAACGATCATATCGCCTCGGTCATCGCGGAGCACCCGCAGCGGTTCATCGGCCTGGGAACGCTGCCTATGCGCTACCCGGACTACGCGGTGCAGGAGCTCGAGCGCTGCGTGAAGGAACTCGGTCTGCGCGGCGTTGAAATCGGCACCCATATCGACGGATGGAATCTCAACGAGGAGAGCCTGAACCCGTTCTTCGAAGCCGCCGAGGACCTCGGCGCTGCAATCTTCGTTCACCCCTGGGACATGATGGGCCAGGACGATATGCGCAAGTACTGGCTTCCCTGGCTCGTCGGAATGCCGGCGGAAACCAGCCGCGCGGTGTGCTCGATGATATTCGGCGGTGTCTTCGAACGCTACCCGAAGCTGAAAGTGCTGTTCGCGCACGGCGGGGGGTCGTTCCCTTCTACGATTGGGAGGATCGAACACGGGTACAATGTACGGCCCGATCTGGTTGCGGTCGATAATGCCGTCAATCCGCGCGAGTATCTCGGAAAGTTCTGGCTCGATTCCCTCGTCCACGATCCCGTCATGCTCAAGTACATCGTCGATCTTGTCGGCGAAGACTATATTGCGCTCGGCAGCGATTACCCGTTTCCGCTCGGCGAACACAAGCCCGGCGCTCTCATCGATTCCATGGATTTCACAGACGATCTGAAATCAAAGCTCCTCGGATTCAACGCCTGCAATTGGCTCGGCGTCGATCCGCAAGCATTTCACACGCATGCAAATCACCTTCACCGTCAAGAACAACACCTACGCGGCTGATACCGCCTCCGGCAAGACCATCGCGATACCGGTAGCATTCGGCGGACCGCAGCCGAACACCTACAACGTGGAGCGCGCATCGGCCGAACCCTACCGCTCCGGCGAATTCGTCGGCGATGTGCGGCAGGGCGGAAGCTGCAACTTCGAATCCTACACCATGGTGCCGCATTGCAACGGCACGCACACCGAATGCATCGGACACATCACGCGCGAGCGGCTCTCCCTTCACGATGTGCCCCAGGAACTGGCCGTTCCGTCAACGCTCGTCAGCATCTCGCCGGAATCCGGCGTGCATAGCGGCGAAAGCTACATGCCGGCATTCGGGCTGAACGATCTCGCCGTTACCCGAGGAGCGCTGGAAGAAGCGCTCGGCGATGCGGAGAGAGAGTGGCTGAACGCGCTGGTAATCCGCACCCTGCCGAACGACGGATCGAAGCGCGAGCGCAACTACATGGAAGTGCCCCCGCCGTTCTTCACGAACGACGCAATGCTCTATATCAAGGAACTCGGCGTCCGGCATCTTCTCGTGGACTTCCCATCGCTCGACAGGCTGTTCGACGACGGCATGCTGAGCAATCACCGGATTTTTTGGAACGTCGCGCTCGGCACCGCGGAGGCAACTCCCGCCAGCCTAACGAACAAAACCGTGACCGAGATGATCTACGCCGATAACGAACTCGCTGACGGGAGGTACCTTCTTTCGATGCAGTATCCATCCTTCATTGCCGATGCAGCGCCGAGCAAGCCCGTACTCTACCCTATCACCGAGGTGCGCTCGTGACGAACGATGTATTCGCGAGCTTAGAGGAAACCGCACGCGCCGAGGATGCACGCGATCCGCTCCGCGATGTGCGCGGGCAGTTCCATATTCCGCAGCATTCCGGCGGCAGCGAGCAGATTTACCTCTGCGGCAACTCCCTCGGCCTCCAACCGAAAGCAACAGCCGCCTACGTGAACGAGGTCCTGGAGGACTGGCAACAGTACGGCGTGGAGGGGCACTTCAAGGCGAAGCATGCGTGGCTGCCGTATCACGAATATCTCACCGGCCAGACAGCACGGCTCGTCGGTGCGAAGCCGGAAGAGGTCGTAGCGATGAATTCGCTCACGGTAAACCTTCACCTGCTGATGGTGAGCTTCTACCGCCCGACCGCAGCGCGGCATAAAATTCTCATCGAGAAAAAGGCCTTCCCATCGGATCGGTACGCGGTGGAATCCCAACTGCGCTACCACGGCTACGATCCTGCCGAGGCGCTCGTCCTGCTGGAACCCGACGACGGCGCACTCATCAGCGATGCCGCGATAGAGGATGCGTTCGAGCGCCACGGAGAGGAGATTGCCCTCGTCCTCATCGGCGGGGTGCAGTACTATTCCGGGCAGCTCTTCGATATGAAGCGCATCGCCGAGCTCGGTCATTCGCATGGATGCACGGTCGGATTCGACCTTGCGCATGCTGCAGGCAACGTGCCGCTCCATCTGCACGACTGGGACGTCGATTTCGCTGCCTGGTGTTCCTATAAGTATCTGAACGCAGGACCCGGCTCCACGGCAGGCATCTTCGTGCATGAACGCCACGCGGGACGCACGGATATTCCGCGGTTTGCCGGCTGGTGGGGACACGATAAGGAGACGCGTTTCCAGATGGGGACGGAGTTCGTACCTATCCCGACGGCAGAGAGCTGGCAGCTCAGCAATCCGCCGATCTTGCCGCTCGCCGCGCTGCGTGCTTCGCTGGATATTTTCGATGCACACGGTATGGAAGCCCTCCGCACGAAAAGCGAAAAACTGACTGGCTTCCTGCTCGAAGCGCTCGATGCGGCATGCTCTCAGTATTGCACCGTCTTTACGCCGCGGGAACCGGCCCGGCGCGGATGCCAGCTATCGATAAAGGTCCATGAAAACGGCAAGGCCGTCTTCGATGCCCTGATCGAACGGGGCGTGATCTGCGATTGGCGCGAACCCGATATTATTCGCATTGCGCCCGTTCCTTTGTACAATACCTTCCAGGACGCATTCAACTTCGTCCGGATTTTTCACGAACTGCTACGCACATGAAACAACAGCAACACGTTCTTATCGCCGGTGCGGGTCTTGCTGGCTCGCTCCTCGCAATTTATCTCGCAAAGCAGGGGTTCAAGGTTTCGCTCTTTGAACGCCGTCCCGATATGCGCACAGTGGATATCTCAGCCGGGCGTTCGATCAACCTGGCGCTTTCCACGCGCGGCATCCATGCCCTGCGCGAAACAGGCGTCCTGGATGAAATCATGGAGTACGCCCTCCCGATGAAGGGCAGACTCATGCACTCCGTCGGCTCCGAGCTCACCTTCCAGCCCTACGGCAGGACCGAGGACGAGGTTATATACTCCATCTCGCGCGGTGGCCTGAATATTTCGCTCATGAATGCTGCCGAGGGCTACGAAAACGTCTCGCTGTATTTTAACAAGCGCGGTACGGACGTCGACCCTGAGCGCGGCGAATTGCAGGTCACCGACGAAGTGACAGGCGCCGTGGAAACGCATTCGGGCGATGTCATCATCGGCACCGACGGCGCGGGGTCCGCAGTGCGGAGCGCGTACTTCAGCAAGCTGCGGTTCAACTACTCGCAGGATTATCTCGAGCACGGCTACAAGGAACTCACGATCCCGCCCGCGGAGGGCGGCGGCTTCCGGATTCGAGAGGACGTGCTGCACATCTGGCCGCGGCATTCCTATATGCTCATTGCGCTGCCGAACGCAGACGGCAGTTTCACGTGCACCCTCTTCTTCCCCTACGAAGGCGAGGCAAGCTTTGCCGCGCTGGATAACGAAAAGAAAGTCACCGCGTTCTTCAAGGAACAATTCCCCGATGCCGTTCCGCATATGCCGACGCTCGCGAAAGATTTCTTCGATAACCCCACGGGTTCGCTGGCAACGGTCCGCTGTTCGCCATGGGATATGGGCGGGAAAGCGCTCATCCTTGGGGACGCCTCGCACGCCATCGTGCCGTTCTTCGGGCAGGGTATGAACTGCGCGTTCGAAGACTGCACCGTCCTCAACGATCTTATCAACGAGCACGGCAGCGACTGGGCGAAGGTGTTCCCGCTCTTCACTGAGAGCCGCAAACCCAACGCCGACGCCATCGCGGATATGGCGCTGGATAACTTCATCGAAATGCGCGATAAAACCGCCGACGAGGCCTTCCTCCTGCGCAAGGAATTGGAGAAAAAGCTGGAAGAGCGCTTCCCCAAACGGTTCGTGCCGAAGTATTCCATGGTCACCTTTCACCGGATTCCGTACGCCATCGCGCAGCAGCGGGGCAAGATCCAGAACACCATCCTCGAAGACCTCGCCGACGGGATCGACGAGGCGGATGACGTGGACTGGAACCGCGCAGAGATGCTCATCACGAACCGTTTGACCGAACTGCAAGACGATATCATTCAGTAACCGATTCAGCCGCTTCATATATTCAGCAACTTTATATAGAGACCCGCGATGGATGAAAAGCAAGTGTACTATGCCGATTACCTGGAGCTCGATACGCTCCTGAACTGCCAGCACCCGTTGAGCGGAAAGCACGGAACCAAACCGGCACACGACGAAACGCTCTTCATCATCATCCATCAGACCTACGAGCTGTGGTTCAAGCAGATCCTCCACGAGCTGGATTCGGTGATCGAGATCTTCTCGCGCGAGCCGATCGAAGAACAAGAGGTGGGCATTGCAGTCAGCAGGATGCGGCGCGTGCATGAAATCCAGAAGATACTCGTGGATCAGATTTCGGTGCTGGAGACAATGACGCCGCTGGACTTCCTCGACTTCCGCGACGAGCTGTTCCCCGCGTCGGGATTTCAGAGCTTCCAGTTCAGGCTGCTGGAAAACCGCCTCGGCCTCGATCCCGATCTCAGGCACCGCTACAACAACGCGAAGTACCACGCCTACCTATCGGAAGAGCACAAGCAGCGCATGATCGAATCCGAGAGCCAGCCCTCCCTGCTCGATCTCGTCAACCGCTGGCTGGAGCGCACGCCCTTCCTGGACATGAGCGGATACAACTTCTGGGATGCATACAAACAGGCGGTGAACGCCATGCTGGACCGCGACCGGCAGCATGTCATCGATAATCCGCATCTAAGCGAAAAGGAAAAAGCCGCGGAGCTCGATCAGCTTGAGGGCACGCGCAGCAGCTTCTTCTACCTGTTCGATAAGAAGCTCTACGATGAGCTGGTGGAGAAGAAGGAAAAGCGGCTATCGCATACAGCCACGCAGGCAGCCCTGCTCATACTTATGTACCGCGACGAGCCGATCCTTCGTCAGCCGTATATGGCGCTCGAATGCTTCATGACGATAGACAAGTACTTCACCATGTGGCGCTACCGCCATGTGGAAATGGTGCACCGCATGCTCGGCACCAAGATCGGGACGGGGGGAAGCTCCGGGCACGACTACCTGAAAACCACGGCTGCCAGCCACAAGGTCTTCACCGACCTGTTCGATCTATCCACATACCTCATACCGCGTTCGGAACTGCCAGCACTCCCGGCGGAAATCAAGAAACGGCTAGGCTTCACCCACGGCAGCTAAACGGGGGGATACGTTCCTGCCTGTTGACATTCAACGCGATGAGGGCTATTATCCTGGAGTCCTGATAGAGCTTTTTGCATGTAGGGAACGCTATGCGTACCATTTCCACCCTGTTCATACTTCTCACGGCGTTTATTTCCCTCTCTCCGATAGGGTTTGAGGAGGCGCTTACCGCCCGCGTGGAGGAGGTGCTGGAGCGCAGCAACTCGCATTGCACGTACGAGTACGTTGGCGACGGCTGGTTTGAGTTCACAACGCCCGAGGGGAAGACGTTCCGGCGGCAGGTGGGTGGCTTTGTGCTTCACAAGGCGGACCAGCCCGATAAGATCATAACCATAGACGTACGCACGATTGACACCACGGGCTACGGGACGAAGTTCAGGAAGATTGCGACGCTGCCAATTGGGACGGGATACCAACCTGCTGTGGGTTACGACGAAGAACCCGGGCGGAAATGGATTGTGGGACATAGATTGGTTGACGGCACCTTCCCGAACTCACAAATCTATGAAACAACCGACGGCGGCGAGTCATTCTACCTTGCGTACGACTACCCCGAAACGTTTCTCGTTGTCCCATCAGCGTACGGGCATTTCTATGATGGCAATACACCGCAGCTTGCCACAGACAGCAGCGGCTCAATCCTCGTATTCGACACACCAAGTAATTCCCACCTCCCTATCCGGCGAACGGTTTCGGCACTTCGCGGGAGCTCTAACCTCTTTCAACCAAGAGTCGAAGATCTTGATGGTGATGGATACACTGAATTAATACTAAAACATACAACCAATCTAGTAGTAAAATATGATTTGAGCTCAAATTCTTTTATCGACGTATTCTCAGATAACTTTTCGAACGAATTTGAATGGGGATCATGGGCGGTTGGATTTTTTGATCTGGATGCGAGAAAAGAGTTTGCGACTGTGTTAAGAAACCAGGAAGTAGTGTTCGTCGAATACGATGGAGTAAGTTCTTATGAAGAAAGCTATCGAGAGAAGGTGCCTCTATCAAGTGGAGGGTTTAATGTTGAAGGAGATGACCTCGACCTCGACGGAAAACAAGAAGCATTTATAGGTTCCTCTGGGTTCGGTGGACCATTGTACATCTCAGTTTTTGAAGGATTCGGGAACGACCTATATCACGACAGTTTGCGGTTGGTGATAGACGGAGTTGGTGCGTTACGCAGAACACTCAACACCGCCGATATCGATGGTGATGGCCTCGATGAACTGATTATTACATACGGTGGGATGCTCCTCATCCTCAAGGCATCATCGTATAATCACTACGAGCCCTTCTGGCTAGGCTACTTCTCTGGCGAAGTAGGTGTACGATTTGTTGATCTTGAAGGAGATGGAGCGAAAGAAATTCTTGTCGGACAGATAACTAACAGAACAGGCTTTACGGAAATACTTCGATATCACTCCCCTCCTGTAAGTGTACCACCCTCCCCTGCCCCCGGCACATTTGAAGTGCATTCCGTCTATCCCCAACCAGCCGCGAGTAGTACAACTATCTCGTTCATCCCGGAGTGTGCCGGGCGGTGCTCCATCAGCTTGTATGATATAAACGGTCGCGTTGTATATACAAAGAGCTTCCATGCAGCCTCAGCCGC
>PABJ01000185.1 GCA_002699105.1 Ectothiorhodospiraceae bacterium
GGTCCACGACTAGCAGGCAAGGCATCGCCTAGATGGATACGGCGAGAATGATTCGCAACTTTCACTTCCACGAAGCACCAACGCAATTCATCGAGGAGAATGAGTCGCGACCGAATGTCGCCGTCAAGGGATGACAATGACAATTCGGCGGCCTTGCCACTCTCTGGTGGGGTAACTCCGATTTGGATTGAGTTAGTTTTTCTGTCAGCGTCCCTAGATATTTTTAGAACCCCTTTGGACACATGGGCACATGTGTATCGAACGCCTTCTGCGAGAATCGGAGTCCAAAATCCAACAATTTGAAAATCATCACTTGGTGGTATTTCCGGTATGGACGCAGAATATGCCCCTTTTTCAAGTTTATTTCGTAGGCCCGAACTAACTGCCAGACCCTCGATCACTACCGGTTTATTTTTTGATGCTATCCATGCCTCAATTTTGTCCTGTATTTCGCGATCTTTCTTCTCCTTGTCGATATTTTCTTTTTGGTCCTTCTTGGCCTTTGTAACTTTTTCCGACCAGTTGTCGTAGAGCCCTGCGTTTGAAACGTTACTCAAGAAGCTTTTGAGATGTTTCAGCTTTGACTGTAGGTCTTCCAGTTGGCCCGCTTCACTCGCATTGGTGGATCGTATCTGGATTTGATTGTTCAGCCATTTTTCGAGCACCTCAACGACCTTCTTGGAATCCTCGCTGTCTGGCGTTAAATTCTTCCATAGATCGTCCTTGAGCAATCGACTTAATTCTCCATTATTTATCAGCGTTTCGTGCAATTGTTCGATAAAGCCGTCTAGTCGCTGGACCTTTTCTATTTCATTGGGTTTAGGGAAGATTGCTTTTTGTGATTTCACCACTTGAACCGTTGAATTGCTACCTAAATTGGTCGTCTGGGATTTCTGTTCTTTGCGTGCAGTATTCTGATCAGCGCTGTCAATAGAAAGACGCAGTCCAAAGCGTGCGTGCAGAACCCAAAAGATTCCAACGATCATCACAAGGCTCACCCCGAGCAGTGAGAGCACCAGTTTCAGTACGCTACGTTTTTCGTCCGGCGCGGGCACGTCTGCGAGGCCGCGTCGGCGGCGCGTTGGGGGCGTTTTGCCGGGTGGCGTTGGAGTAGTATTCGCAGTGGCATAAGTCTCGAGCTCGATAACATCGCTATCCCCCGTCGCGGAAGCTGCTGGAACTGCCGAGGGCATGGTCGGTCGCTGAGAGCGGGGCTTGCCGGTCTTCGATTGCCCGGTGCGAGCCGCTTCAACCCAAGGTCCTGCTGGAGGTGTGCCAAGCGGTTTAGTGAGATCGATCCGCAGATCGCGAACGAAGCGACGTGATTCGTGGGCCTCTTTTGTGCCGGCCAGGACTACCCGCCAACGACAATCTACGTTTTGCAGTGTGCCGTTGAGATAAGTGGTGAAGGTTGGTTCCCAACGACGTTCCGGCGGTAGGAGCGCCAACGTTTCGGCAAAGAGACTCAGAACGTCGGTTCCTGATTCCGCCACGATGTAGACCTGCTGTTTGGAGTGCTGGTCGAGATGGTCCAACAACACACCACCCCAACCGGCATCACCTGTAAGCTGTTGCCAACGTCGACACGGAGCCGGTCGAACCGCTGGTTGTGCGGGAGCAGGCGGCGGAAGTTGCCGGACCTGACCGTCCCATGTCGTCAGCATCGACTCGGAAAGTAAAGCCGCTGCCGGACTACTGGCGGATTCACATTCCTGATCGGTCAGCACGACATGATGACAGAGCTTGTTTGTTCGGCCCGTGTAATCGCGACCCGCATCGGCAATTCTCACCAGCAGATGCAGCTTACGCCCGCTAATTGTTTGCACGAAGTGAGAACAGGCGACCGGATTAGCCGCATCACCCGGCGCGGCAAGATGTCGATAGCCGCACAGCCGTTCGAGCGAACCGACCAATGGAGCAGACATACCGGCAGTAGCGGCAACCGTACAAAACCCGCTACTGCCTGGCTTCAGTCCCTTTTCAGCCGATGTATAAATCAATTCCTGGGGCATGGCATCAGTCGCTTGATTCGGGGAGACACGAAAACATTAGAATGGGATGGGCGAGCTATAAGGAGCGTCGTCGCGGCCCAACAATCGGGACGAGTCCTTTCGTCGTTCGTGCGAGAGCGTAGAACATCGGCACCGTGACCCATTGAGGGGCAGTTTCGGCCGGACGAATCCGATCGAGGCCGGTCTCAGGATCCACTACAACGTGGGAACCAACCGCACTAGTCGGGATATATATCACTTCTTTACAGAAACTCTCTGCGGCAGCGATGATTTCCGGCGAGATCTTCAAGAGCTGTTCGCGGACCTTCGCTGAAAACTGCTCGATCGCATTCAGATCGATCCCATTCATCCGTCGCTCATTATGCACAACCGTACGAAGCGGTTCGCCTTCCGGAAAGCCACCAAGAATCGGCTCGATCCACTGGTCGGCTTTGGTCAAGACGACAATCAGCGGCCGATCATGCTGCCCACGCGAGGACAAACCGGCGTATCGTCGAACTCGGCTGGCGGCCTCTTGCAACACTGGTTCCTGCCGACTTAACACGCGTGGCTTGTCCATTAGACTTGCCGCTTGGCGGAAGCGGACATCTTGAAGCGGATCAAAGACGAACATGAGCGCTCGAGAGCGAGCAAGGTGTCGAGTCACGGGATTCGCCGCAGTGTCAGCGCCCGGTTGGAACGACTCACCAGCGTTGTCATAAAGACAAATCACACGAGCAAGGTTCTCTGCCTGTTTTGCTTGCGGATGATCATTCCGCGGCTGCAAGGTAAATAGGAATGGTCGGGCATAGATAACGTTCTGGTTTCCAAAGTTTACGGAAGCATATAAATCGCCTTGCGTTTCCGTTTTCCGAATGAGATCACCCAGCGGAATGGACTCGGCTCCACGCGAGTTTACAAACAGGGCTTCCTCGTACTCATTAAGATGTTGATTCATTTCTGGGTCAGCATCGTTAAAGGCAAGTCGAAACTCTTCCCCGACGCGTCGCCGCATTTCCCAGGTCATCGAAGCGAGATAGTAGGATTTTCCACTGCCAGGCGCACCAAAGATCGACAGGAAATGTGCAGGCATCTCGAGCGAGGCGCGTGGAATCTGTAGATGACAGTTGGGGCAGGCAAGCCGTAGGCACGGAAAACCCTTGGCATCGATTGCTTCGCCTTGAACGGTGAAACGTGTTGGCCTAAAGCGGATTGGCTGATCAGAACCAAGTTTGCTATCACCCAATAAATCGATGTGTTCTGAAACAAATAGCATCTCCTCCGGTTTAATAGTTGTCCAACAGTGTGGACAGGTCAGATTACGGAGGATGGGTGTTGTGTAGGTTATAGTCATGATAGCCCTTGAGTCACAAACCAGCCGATGAAATAACGTTTCGAATCGGTTCGTGGATCACTGCTCGATGATCTTTTTAGATGAATCAATCAGGTCGGTCGACTGACTAGCATCAAGGCGGCGGCCAATCGCGTCGATCCGACTTTGCAACTGACCAGCCATTTCCTCGAGTTTCTCGTCATCGGGATAACGCTGGGTCAGGGAATAAGCTTGTAGAAGAGTATCAAACATAGCTCGCAAATTGCCCTGTGCATTCTGCTGATTCGCCTGCCCCATGAGTTCCTCAACTGCACGAGCTGTTTCCATGGGATCGGCATCGAACGATTCACTGCGTGACTCCGCAATCGAGCGATCTTCTGACTCCGTATCGGTGCCGGAAACTGCTTCATCTTGACTCACCGGATGCATTGGAGATAACGATTTTGCTAGTAAATTTTCTGAATCGTTGGGCGGCTGTTGTTCGGACGATTCGGAGGCTTCGTCGATCGACGCCTGCTTTTCGGCTGTCGGTTCAAAATCTGTGTTTAGAATCAACCATAGGAGAACGACTAGCATCAAGCCTGTAGCAAGTCCGATAACAAGTCGACGTCGGATTGTTACCGATTCACGAAAATCGTTGGAAGGTATAGGAGGCACAACTCGAAAAACCAGCGAGAGATTTGGTGGGAAAGTAGGAGGGAGCCGGGGGAGGAGGGTGCGCTGCATTCGCGTTCTCTGATTCGACAACATACCATACGCTTAACGGCGGTCAAGAAGTAAAAGAATGTTCTACGGTATGTGCAATAAGAAGTCTGCTACATCAATCGACAACCTAGTATTTACCCGACACAATAAGAGTGCATGCACCAATCCATCTTTGTACAACAGAAGGCATTTCCGCGGCAGCCTACAGTCACACTCAAAACAGCATACTGTTTCGTATACTTTGTTTCTCGATCGAGTAGCCCGACTATTATGTTTCAGGGCTACTGAAGGAGACGGGGTGCTAGCCGTGCAACTGGAACCACCGTGGGATAGCGATAGTAGCTCACGGCTGGTAGAAGATCGGAGTACTTAAGCGGCTTACCATACCGTTCGCACTCCCTCAACACTTATAGTGACTCAAAGAGTCGCTGCGGTTTCTTTGACTGTATGTCGGCGTCGGCCGATTTAGCGGTTATTGGACAGCTCCCCAAACCTTAAAAATCTCTGTCACGGTAGTGGAACCGAAAACGCAATATCGAACCGAATGGAAGATTATTGGGTCGATCACTAATTTGCAGCTTTGAATTCCGCACAGAATTCGCGTATGAGTCGATCAACAGTTTCATAGATAGCCGATTTTAAATCCATACGCCCCACAGCCCCGAATTCGTTTGTCGCCCGCCACGTGGCAGCAAACGTGTTGCGATTCGCGTTCAAAGCGTTGAGTGATACCATTTGCCAAAATTCTAACTGTAGGCATACCCGTAAACTAAGCTGTCAGGGTTCGCTATGGTCGAAACGCTCAAGAACAGGTAGCAAGCTGCGTCTTCACTTGTTTCGATTCCAGAGAGTGGGAGTTGCCCACGTGCTCGATCCACGAGACCAGCTTTACTCAAACCAGCGTGTATTCCATTGGCACGAATATCGGCAACCAATACATCAACGTTATCGAATCCTGCGAGAGACTCCGCAGAGGTAACGAACTCTACGTTACTTTTATCCGGTAAATTCGGTGCCGAGAGCCCGTCGGAAGATGACTTCGAGACCACATCAGTATCAGCAATTCTCTGAGGCTGCTTTTTTTTAAGTAGTTTTCGGACTTGCTTGGCAGGCTTAGCGAAGTTCAGATCTGCCCTTCCGTTATCATCGATGTGACGACGCCTATCACGCTCCCCTCTTTATCCATCAGCGGACCGCCGGAACTTCCAGGTCCAACAGATGCGGTGGTCTGAACTAAGTTGAATTCGGCAACCGGACGAAGCTCACTTATGATTCCCTGCGAGAACGTGTGCCGTAGACCAACGGGATTGCCGACAGCAAACGCAGCCTCGCCGACCTTCGGGAACGCTTCGCGGAGTTCAAGCACGAAGTCCGGTGCGCCCCGAACGTGCAAGATTCCGGAATGGGCGAACCATCGAGCTACCAACAGCAGCGGGAAGCCCACAAAAACTACAGGATTCACACCGTATGGTTTTCCGTCCGTCTGACCGGCCAAAAACATTTACGAGATCGTAGTTCGCCCGCAGAGGGTCATTCTCGCCGCTGACGGACGCGAGATTCGCCGTGCAGTCCCTGGTAGGCGGATGCGTTGGTGCTTGGTCACCCGAGGCGACACGGTCGTTCTGGGCGAATATGGCGATGCGTATGTGGAAGCGGTGAAGATCGAAGATTCGACGTCGAGGCGGCGAAGGTGATCACGTCCACCGCGGATTGGCTTTCGGATCGGTGCTGATGCGATACGGCGGTTGGAATTCGTCCTGATCACCCTAACGCCCAGTTTTCACTCGTACATTACATCCGTGCGTAGTACGTATTTCGTGCCGTCCGTTACTGCGACGCCCTCATGCAACAGACAGTGATTAAACACGAGAGCCTTCCCAGCTTCCGGCTTGATCTCGTGGATGACGTCAAGGCCACGTGCGTAGAATCGGGTTTCGCCGCCCGAACCAACATTCGCCAGGTACACCATGAACGTCAACAGGCTTTCGCTGCGGCCGATCCGAACTGAGCCGTCGTGATGTGGCTTAAATGATTCAGTGCCACTGTAGCGGTAGTAACGGAATCGACGATTTAGTCCAGACGCGGCCAGGCCCTCACGTCTGGCAGGTAGCATGCCTGCGGCCGTTTGCCACAATGCATCAGCAAGCGCGGGATCATCCACGATGACGCGAGAATTGTCGCGATAGTTAAGCACAACTTCGCCGCCAATCGTGAACGTCTCGTAGCCGAGAGCTTCGCTGCGGTCGATGTGTTCCTGGCAATCTTTGGCCGACATGAAGTTGTGGATCACGAAGAGGTCATCGCCTTCCAGCATTTCCAGTTCCATCGTGGCCCCGCGTCTGAACAATGAGTTGCGTGCAACCTCCCTTGTTTCTCTCTCAACAATACTCACAACGGTCATGACAGTCAATTTCTGACGTGGAAGAGAGATGCGCCGAATCCGTTGCGCGAATTGACCAAGCGATTGTTGTGCGGCAAAACATTTGAATGAAACTACTGGAACAGTTTGATTGCTTCCAAAAGTTTCTCCTTCACCGAATCTTGCTCATCGTCTTCTTCCGCGCTCGAACCTCAACCCGAACCACTTTCCAGCCGTCCAGAAGTTTGTCCCTCAAATCATGCCCACCGCCCAGGACCACAACCGCCGGCGATCTCCCAGCAGCGACGATCCGACGCACCCTGTCAACTTCCCGACGTTCCCGGTCCGTTTTGGTGAACCCGTCCCGCAGCGGAAACCCGAGCCGGAGTGGCTTGCCCTAAGGAACTGGTGTGTGTCCGGCCTTTTGGGGTCCGTTTTTTCTTGGTCTTAAGTCGTTCTCCAGCAGCCCCTTAAATTTCACACACGATTTTCCAACAAGTTCAGCTTGCAAACAAATTGAACGCACGTTTAGATAGGGTTCATTACCTATCCACACGGTCACAACACTACATGTTGGTGACATGTGTTTAGAAGTATACAGCATCGTGTGTTTTGTTTGGGCTTGTGTATGGCATTTTCGGCAACCGGTTCGACATCTGCGAAAGACACCGTCGAGCGGTTACGAAGGGAGCTTCGACAGTGGGAGCGTCCGCTTGTTCATAGCCGACAGAACGGCATTGTTTCGTCGGGTGTTGCCGTCTTAGACAATCTTCTGCCGGATTTCGGGATCGGGGCTGGTGAGCTTGTCGAATGGCAATCGGGACGCGGTTGCGGAGCAGTCTCCTTGGTGATGCTGCAGTTGCGAGCCGTACTGGATGTTCAATCCGCCGGGATGGCGATTGTCATTGACTCACCAGGGACGTTCTCCCCGATGGGGGCGGCTTTGCTGGGTGTGGACCTGAATCGCTTGATCATCATTCGTCCCCGGTCGGCGAACCAGGCTGTGTGGGTGATGGAACAATGCTTGCGATGCTCCGGCGTGGCAGCGGTCTGCGGACGTTTGGGCGCAATCTCGGAGACGTCAGCCCGTCGTCTGAAACTTGCGGCACGAACGGGGGGAGGAGTCGGGCTGTTCTTGCGGGATGAAGCCGTTGGTCTGCAACGGGCTTCGTCGTGGTCCGATGTTCGCTGGCGTGTGGAACCGGTTGCAGTGCCAGCCGATCAGAATCATTTTCGAGACGCGTTCGCTGGGAGGCGATTGCAAGTGGAACTCGTTTCTTGCCGAACCGGGAGGGCTGGCAGGACCGTAGAAATCGACATTTGCGATGAAACGGGTCTTGTGCGTGAGGCTCCCCGCGTGGCCTCTGCAACGGGTCAGAAACCTTTCCCTCTCCCTCAAAACCGACGCCGAAACAAACACTTCCAACGCACCGGATAAGACCGCTTGGGTGTTGTACGCAGTCAACGGTTCGCGTGGCGAGTGCGTGACGCATTGCTCGCGACGGGCAATTGAACTCGGTGTGCATGTCGGCATGCCTGTGACCGAGGCTCGCACACTTCTGCGACAGACTGCGAGCCGCTGGGAACGGTTCGACCCGATCGCCGATACGCACGCTCTAGGGCAACTCGCCGAATGGTGCGACCAATTCAGCCCGTGGGTGGGTATGGAATCGAGTGAGCCCGCCGATAGTTTGCTGCTCGATGTGACCGGCTGCGAACATCTTTACGACGGTGAAATGAATTTGCTCACACACCTGCAGCAAGCGTTTGAGGCTCAGAACTGGACGGTCCGGCTGGCCATTGCGGAAACGGTTGGGGCGGCGTGGGCGTTGACGCATGGAGCCGGTTCGCAAGCCGTCGCGGTCCCGCCCAGTACACAAGCCCTACGGGATGCGGTGCTGCCGTTGCCGGTCTCCGCGTTGCGGATCGACCCGCACGTTGCCGAGACACTTTGGCAACTCGGCTTGAAGACCATCGGCGATATCACTCGACTCCCGCGAGCCGATTTGCCAAGTCGGTTTGCCGTCAAAACGGTCTTGCGGTTGGATCAGGTCTTCGGCCAAGTTGCGGAATCGTTTTCCCCGATCCGCCCGGAAGGCGTCATCGAAGCCGCTGAAGCATTCGACTGGCCAATTGCCGATCGACAGACATTGCTCGTGGTCATTGAACGTCTATTGAACGAGGTTTTGGAAACCGTTCATGGAGTGCAAGCGGGCATCACGCAGTTACGGTTGCGGATTGGGCTGGAGAAACCACTCACCATTGGATTCGCCCAGCCGACCAATTTACCAAAACATTTGTTTGGCGTCATCACGTCTCGCTTGGAACGATTTCGTTTAGCCGGCCCGGTGGGATCGGTGCGGTTGCAGGTCACCGGTTTCAGTCGGTTCACGCAGCGTCAAGGACAACTCTTCGAAGACGACAACGTCAAAGCTGAACGCATTTCGAAGCGAGAACTTGGTCGGCTAATGGACCGCTTGCGGGGCCGATTGGATGAAGATCAACTGGTCCGGCCGCAACTTCAATCTGATTCCCTTCCCGAGCATGCGGCTACCTTCGAGCCGATCACGTCGCTCACTCCGAAATCCGATTCAACTACCGAGCCGATGCCCCCGGAATTTACACCGCTTTCCCGACCTTTGACAATGCTCGCCGAACCACAGGCGTTAGATGTGGTCTCGGTCTATCCAGACGGCCCACCGTTGCGTTTGCGTTGGCAACAACGAAATTACGTCGTCAATCGTTGGTGGGGGCCCGAGCGGATTGAATCGGGCTGGTGGCGGGATCAACAAGTCAAACGCGACTACTACCGCGTGGAAACAAACGATGGCCACTGGTTCTGGCTATTCCGCAACAACCGCAACGACGGCTGGTATCTGCATGGAGTTTTTGACTAGGGGCTAGGGGCTAGGGGCTAGGGGCTAGGGGCTAGGGGCTAGGGGCTAGGGGCTAGGGAGAAGAATATTAGTTTTATAGAAGCGCAAGAAACAACAGCGGAGCAGATTTATTAATCTCTAAACCCTAATCTCTAAACCCTAATCTCTAAACCCTAATCTCTAAACCCTAATCTCTAAA
>PABJ01000186.1 GCA_002699105.1 Ectothiorhodospiraceae bacterium
CGACGACTGGACGCCCGAGCTTGCGATTGACGACGCGAAGCTCAAGGATATCCTCAAATCGCTCTACTACCCCGAAAGCCCGTACGAATTTGCCGTCCTGCCTGCCGATATTCTGGGGCAGGTTTACGAGCGCTTCCTGGGCAAGGTCATCCGGTTAACCGCCGGACACCAGGCCAAGATCGAAGAAAAGCCCGAGGTCAAGAAAGCGGGCGGGGTCTACTACACGCCCAAGTACATTGTGGACTACATTGTAGAGCAGACCGTAGGCAAGCTGGTGGAGGAGAAAACGCCCGCCGAGGTTGCAGAGCTGCGTATTCTCGATCCCGCCTGCGGCAGCGGTTCCTTCCTCATCGGCGCATACCAGTACCTCCTCGACTGGCACCTGAAATGGTACATCGATAACCATCCGGATGCCAGCGAACCCAGCGCGGGCGCAGAGCCGACTTCCCCCCTTGTCAAGGGGGGATTAAAGGGGGGATTAGGTAGTCCAGACAATATTGTCGGCGATACGGATGCCAGTTCAACGCCATCCCCCGATACCGAAAACGAACCCAGCGCAGGCGCAACGCCGACTTCCCCCCTTGAGTCCCGCGAAGCGGGACGGGCAAGGGGGGAACACAAGGGGGGATCAAATAGTCCCAACAATACCGGCGTGGAACCGCCCGACGGCGAACCGCAAGAATCCCCCCGCCTCGACGCCAAAAATCTGGAGCGTCGAGCCGACCCTGCGCCTCGGCGCACTTCCAGCCTTGCCCGGTCCTCTGGACCTCAAGGGGGTAAACGAAAAACCACCCCCGATCCCTTCCTCAAGGCGCGCGGCGGCGTGCCCGCAATCTTCCAAAGCCCGGCGGGCGGCTGGCGGCTTACCACCGCCGAGCGCAAACGCATCCTGCTCGCAAATATCTACGGCGTGGATATCGACGCGCAGGCCGTGGAGGTCACCAAGCTCAGCCTGCTGCTGAAGGTGCTGGAAGGCGAAAGCGACGAAAGCCTCCAGCAGCAGACCCGCCTCAAGATGGAGCGCGCCCTCCCCGATCTCGCAGGCAACATCAAATGCGGCAATTCCCTCATCGGCTCCGATTTCTACGAAGGACAGATGGAACTGCTCGACGACGAGACCATGTACCGCGTCAACGCATTCGACTGGGATGAGGCTTTTCCACAGGTATTTCCCCCCTTGAGTCGCGTGAAGCGGGACGGGCAAGGGGGGACAAAAGGGGGGATCTCTTCCGGCTTCGATGCGGTCATTGGCAATCCGCCGTATGTGCGCCAGGAAATGCTCGGCGAATACAAGGACTACTTCAAAACGCATTACCAAACCTACGCGGGCACGGCTGATTTATACACCTACTTTATAGAGCGCGGCGTAGCGTTGCTGAAGCAGGGAGGCAGGTTTGGATATATCGTCGCCAATAAGTGGATGCGTGCCAACTACGGCAAGGCCTTACGCGCGTGGATGAAAACCCAGGCTATAGAAGAAATCACCGACTTTGGCGACCTGCCCGTATTCATTGGCGCGACCACCTACCCGTGTATCCTTGTGATCTCCAAAGACGAGCCACAAGAAACATTTACCGCCACTACCGTAGATACACTGGATTTCACGGACCTGTGCGAGCACGTGAGCGGCATTTCATTTACGATGAAACGCGAAGGACTTGACGACGGCGGCTGGGCGCTGGTGGATAGCAAACAACAGGATTTACTTCTGAAATTACGAGCTAAAGGTATACCACTTGGCGACTATGTAGAAGGGAAAATATACCGAGGCGTTCTTACCGGGCTGAATAAGGCATTTGTGATAGACAATGCGACAAAAGACAAACTTGTTGACATTGATCCAAAAAGTGCCGATATTCTGAAGCCTTTCCTTGCAGGCCGCGATATCAAGCGCTACGAGCCGTTAGTAACGGATAAGTGGCTGATCTTTACTCGCAGGGGAATTGACATCAATGCCTATCCTGCGATTAAAGAATACCTTGAGCAGTTCAAGACGAAGTTGACGCCAAAACCGAAAGGCTGGAAAGGCGAAAAGTGGCCGGGACGTAAGCCCGGAAGTTACAAGTGGTATGAGATACAGGATTCAATCGACTATTGGAGAGAGTTTGAGAAACCGAAGATTATGCTACCTGATATAACGCTACGAGGGAATTTTACGTACGATCCGGGTAACCACTTTTACTCAGTCAATACGACCTATATTATTAGTACGTCTGATTTAGACTTATTGGGGCTGTTGAATTCAAATTTGATAGATTTCTTCTACAGAAACATCACTTCCTCTTATCGCGGTGGGTACTTGCGCTACATTTTTCAGTACATGGTAACGATACCTATAGTTGATACAGCAAATGCTCTCACCACCCTCGTAGAGCGCATGCTCGATCTTCACAAGCGGCTGGCGGAGGCACACACCTCGCACGATAAGAAGCTGCTCCAACAGCAAATAGCCCTCACTGACCGTGAGATTGATAGATTAGTGTACGATCTCTATGAACTAACCGACGAGGAAATACGAATCGTTGAGAAAGGGTGAGGGAAGTTTGAAGTTTGAAGTTTGAAGTTCGAAGTTTGAAGTTCGAAGTGTGAAGGAAGAAAGACGGAAGAAGAGAAGAAAAGAAGCCTGCCCTGAGCGTAGTCGAAGGGTTTGAAAGAAGATGAAGAGCGATATACCTGAGAGGACATTCGCATTTGCGTTGAGAGCGGTGAAGCTCTGCCAGAAGCTTGATGAGTCTCCCGGCGTTTCAAGGACACTCGCCAGGCAGTTGCTGCGATCTGCGACCTCGATCGGCGCAAACGTGGAAGAAGGACAGGCGTCCCAGAGCGACGCAGATTTCGTCTCAAAGTACAGCATCGCCTGTAAGGAAGCCCGCGAGTCTCTTTACTGGCTCCGTCTCGTTTCGGCATCGGACATTCTCCCAGAAAGTAAGCTGTTGCCGATGATGAAAGAATGCGACGAACTCATTGCAATACTCACTTCGATAACCAAGAAAATGCGAGTAAAACGTCCATGAACCGTTTCAAACTTCCGCCTTCAAACTTCACACTTTCTTTGTATGAGCTGTATGAGCTGACGGATGAAGAATTTAAGATAGTGGAGGGAGGGTGAGGGATGGTCATTAGGGGTACTGCTATGGATCGCTATATTGATGAATATGATATGCTAAAGAAGTCGTCTGAGACGTTTCGCCAAGCTATGGATAAGTTGAATATGGCGGTGATGACTGATCCAAGGATTATTGATGACTCTGGTGTACCGAGATTTGTGCTTACAAAATTGACGAACCACAAACGGGCCATAACTGTCAGAGATAGCATATTGTACCGTGCAGAGAGCATACTGCATCATACAGCTTTGCTTATTCGAGAATACAACAATAAGCTTTCTTATTTCAATGAAATGCAATTCAATGAACGGCTTGCCCCCCAAATAAGACACGAGTTTGCGCAAAACTTGCAGTTGACTACGACGTTCTATTCGGAGGATGTAATTGTAAATATAATTACTCTGTTTGACTATATCGCCAACTTTTTTGGTTATTGGAAGTATGGCGAACATAAGTTGAAAATCAAGTGGAAGGGGCTCATGTCATGTGCCCGTAATAGTGAATATGAGAAAAAGAATATGAATACCACAGTGCTTGCTGTCAGTGAACTAGGAAGCGTATTGCAAGCACATCATAACGAATACTGGAAAATACTTGAAGATTATAGGGGCGACATTGTCCATAATCATATGCATGGGCCATCGTCCCGAGTAAGTATAAACATCATGGAGGGGCATGTAGATGTGAAAATATTTGCTCCAAAAGGAAGAATAGGGCAACTGGCTAAACTAAGTGGTTGTAATGAAACCGAAGAAATGGATTACATTGAGGCTATTGTCATGCTGGCAAACAATGGATTCGTACGTCTGTTTGATATCGTAAATCAGATGCATAACCTTCATGATTACAATGCTCCTTTTCCCCGTGTTCGGATTATGCGATAAATGAAGTATCATGTATCACTTGTGTAACATTCAGGACCACAGTCTACATCAATGACAAAGGCATTATTTGGACCGTTTATGATCTGATGGATGAGTTAATAACTATTAATACACTAATATTATCAACTTCTGAGTTCCCTCACCTATTGAACTGCAGTTGCTGTACCGGCAACTTGAACTCTAATAAGGTCAGGCCAATAGGCCGTATATCTTTCTCTGGTACGGGTGTTAGTGATATATCCCGGTGGGAGAGGAGAATAGGTGAGGGGCTATTTATTTTATGAGCTTGAACAAATGCAACACACTCTCTGATTTAGCATTACATTTGGGGATATCCACCTCTCGATTAAGGTGGCTGCTATACCACAAGCAGAGTGACTTATATGATTCATTTCAAATACCTAAGCACAACGGTGTATCCAGAACTATCGATGCACCATGCATGAGTTTAAAAGATGTTCAGAATAGAATACTAAACTCACTGGCGACTTACTATAAGCCTCCTAGATGTGCCCATGGGTTTATCGATTCGAAATCGATAATCACAAATGCTAAGTTGCACGTGAGGAAAAAACTAATTCTACGTATTGATTTAGAGGATTATTTTCCATCTATACATATAGGTCGTATACAAGGCTTGTTAAAAAAAGGCCTAGGCTGCAACCCTACAATATCATGGGCGATCTCTCGGCTGTGCACTTTGGATTCGGTGTTGCCACAAGGTGCACCGACTTCTCCGCTAATCGCAAACATGATTACGAAACGCTTAGATCATCAGCTAGCATCTTTTGCAAGTTCTTACTCTTGCAGATATACACGCTATGCCGATGACATCACAATCTCAACTACGAAAAAGGCTTTCCCTCGCCGCATCCTCAAAAGGTCAGAATTATCGCGACTGGACATTGAGGACTTAGCCGACGAAATGATAGCAATTATCACTGAAAACGGCTTCCATATAAATGAATCTAAGTTGCGATTATATCATTGTAATCAGCGTCAAACCGTAACCGGACTTACGGTGAACCAAAAAGTGAACTTGCCTAGAAAGAGAGAAAAGCAAGTAAGGGCTATGATCCACGATTGGGAAACGAATGGCTTATCAAATGCAGCTAAAAAATATATTAGTAGGTATGATTACAAAAAACGCCCGGATAATACATCCTCAGGTTTGTTATTCAAAAAAGTAGTGTTGGGGAGGCTGTCCTATATACGGATGATCAAAGGTCCTGATGATTGGATAGTCCAGAAATATGCTCATAGGCTATCATTGTTAGACTCCGAATTCTTCGAACAATACGAATCTAAGTGGAAAGTGATCGTAAGAGCTTTCCAGGCCATAGAATGCATTCGCCTTATTGAAGTTGAATATTCAAAGAATGGAGTGGAGTATTATAGCCAGGGTACCGGCGTATACATAAAGAATATCGGTCTACTAACGTGTTATCATGTGTTGGACCCTGATTTTACGGGCACAACATCTTCTAATATCGATGTATCTTTAGTACAAGAGAAACTCATTAGCGGTAAGCTTATATACTCAAAGAAGGAGTTGGGAGCTGGTGTGCTACTAAAGGCCGATAAGGATTGCGATTTGGCTCTGCTCAAGGTCGATAATGATCGTCCGAATTCTATTACACTATCTAGTAACGACCCCATACTTGGCGAGTCTATAATTACACTTGGATATCCAAACTATACGCCTGGAAGGTCCGCTCACGTACAGAATACAAGTATTGGGAGCCAAAAGATGTATATGGGGAAAACGCACTTTACGATTTCAGACGACATATTTAAAGGAATGAGCGGCGGGCCCGTATTAAACTCTAACTATCAGTTAGTTGGCTTGATGATTGTAGGAAACGAAATTACATGTACGAAATACAAGAGATCCGAATCATCATTTATTGTGCTTTCACATATCGTTGAATTCTTGCGCAAATAATGATATAAAAAGAAAAGCACTTCGTTGTACCAACGGTTCATTCGAATAGTCATATATATTGCCCCGTTACGTGATTGTGGAGTAGCCCCGGCATTGCTCCCTCGTAGTGCCGGGGTTTTTTTGTGCGTGAGGGTGTGCGCTACGCGCGGCGTCCTCACGGGCGCACATCCTTCGGCTTCGCTCAGGACAGGCAGGGGTCGACCCCTACGGCAGAATCCGGGCGCGGCGGGGCAGCGCATTTCCCATTTCCAATTTCCAATTTCCCCTTTCCCATTTCCCATTTCCAATTCTCTTCCCTACCCCGCTAGCGGGAGTGTGATGATGAACTCGGTGAAGCGGCCTTCTTCGCTGTTGACGCTGAGCTTGCCGCCGTACTTCTGGGTGATGATATCGTGGCTGAGCGAGAGACCGAGGCCGGTGCCCTTGCCTGCGGCCTTGGTGGTGTAAAACGGCTGGAATATCTTCTCGCGGATTGCGCTGGGGATGCCGGTGCCGTTATCGCGCAGGGTAATCACGGCGTTGCCGCCGCGCTTTGCGGTGCGCAGAAGCACCTCGCTGTCGTGGCCCGGCTCGGCCTGCATGCGCTCTGTGAGGGCGTCGAGGGCATTGTTGAGGATATTCAAAAACACGCGGCCCAGCTCCTGCCGGCCCACATGCACGATCAGGTCCTCGGCCGAAAATTCCCGCTTCATATCCACGTTCAACCCGATGTTCTGCGCGCGCATGCCGTGGTAGGCCAGGTCGGCAACCTCGGATAGCAGCACGTTGATATCCACATCCACGAGTTCGCCGGCGTCGGTGCGCGCATGCTGGAGCATCTGGTTGACGATCGAGCTCGCCCGCATGCCGTGCTCGGCAACGCGCACGGAGTTCTCGCGGATACTCTCCATCATGTCCTCCAGCTCGGTGAGCTTTTCCTGCTCGCTGAGGTTGCCGTTGCGGATGATATCGTCCATGGCTTCGGTGGCAAGCTCGCGCGACATCTCGGAAAAGTTGTTCACGAAGTTGAGCGGGTTCTGGATCTCGTGCGCGATTCCGGCCGTCAACTGGCCGAGCGATGCGAGCTTTTCCTGCACGACGAGCTGCTCCTGGGTGGTTTTCAGGCGCTCGTGGGCGCGCTTGCGGCTGCGGTATGCGCGGTACACGAACACGACGGCCAGCAGCACAAACAGCAGCGCTCCGGATACGACAGCGGTGATGGTCCGGGATTCGCGGAGCTGGGTTTCGTTGAGCTTCTTGCCTGCCTCCAGCCGGGCTATCTCTTCGAGGTTGCGCTCGCGTTCAAGCTGGGTGAGGTTCTGGATGTATTCGAGCTCCTGCTGCTTTTGCTCGCTCGCCATGCGCGCCTGCACGATGTTGAATTCCTGCTCGCGCGTCACATCGCGGATGCTGTCCTGTGCGGCAAGGTAGCGGAGCTCCTTGAGCTGGTTTTCCTTCGTCAGGAGCTGGATCTCGCGGCGGCGTTTTTCGGCCTGGTACTTGGCCTCCAGTGCGGCTACCTCGGCGCTGCGCTCCTCGGCGTAGAGGCTATCCTGCATTTCGGCGTACCGCGCACTGAAGGTGTACGCGGACTTGTACTGGTTGATCTCGGCGTAGAGCTTCGCGAAGCGCCCGGCTGCGAGGCGGATGTTATCCTTCGTCTTCGTCTCCACCCCGATCTTGAGCAGCTCCCCGAAGTGGTACATGGAGCTATCGGTGATATCGAGGCTGTCGTAGACGAGGCCGAGCAGATCGTGGACGTATGCCTTGTTCCGGACGCTGCCGGTGGCATTGGCAAGAATAAGGGCGCGTTTGCCGTATTCGAGGGCTTTGGCGTACTCGCCGTCCTGCATGTAAATCGTACCGAGGGCGTTGAGGTTGAGGCTCTTGCCGTCCTGGCTGTCGAGTTCTTCGGCAAGCTTGAGCGAGCGCTCGTGGTACATCCGCGCAGAATCCATCTTGCTGCGGGTGCTGTAGTTTATCCCCAGATTATAGAGTGTGTAGATACTGCCGTAGCGATCGTTGCCGGCTTCGCGCATGCGCAGTTCGTCGAGGTAATACTGCCGGGCTTTTTCGTACTGCCGGAGCTGCGTGAAGACGTTCCCCAGGCTCATGTACATATACGCACGCAGATTGTTGCTGCCCAGCTCATCTGCGATGGCCAGTCCATCGACAAATTCGACGGCGGCTTCGTTGTATTCGCCCAGCTCCGAATACACGGTGCCGAGTCCCTGGTGCGCAATGGCGATGCCCTTCCTGAACCTGATGCGGCGCGCAAGCTGCTTGCTTTCTTCGAACAGCTCTATCGCCTCAGCGTACTTCCCGATGGTGATCATGATGCCGGCCTGGTTGGCAAGGATGGAGGATTCGCCCTGGATATCGCCGATTTCGCGGTAGATGCGCAGGCTCTTTTCGTAGCGCTCGAGCGCGGCGTCGTTTCTACCCTGGAAGTTCATGCAATTGCCCGCACGCTTGTAGCACTGCGCCGTCTTCTCCTTATCGCCGAGTTGGGAGTAGAGCTCCGCAGCCTTGCTGTAGTATTTCTCCGATGTCCTGAACTCGGACCTATCGTAGTAGAGCTTCCCGAGGCAGAATGCCGTCCGGGCATCCAGCCGTTTGTTGGCTTTCAGAGAAAGCTGGCGCTCGGCATCGCGCAGCGCGGAAAAAGCGCTATCCTGCTCGCCAAAATTGAAGTACGCCCAGCCCTGGTTCACCCGCGCGCATGCGATCTCCAGCCGTTCGCCCGTCTGCTGGGCTGCGTCGTACTGCTTGCGGTAGTGGATGCTTGCCGTGCGGTGATCCCCGGCGAGTTCGGCGGATGTGCCCGCGAGCTGCCTTGCCCGCGCAATGGCAACGCTGTTCCCGGATTGCAGGACCCGCCTGAGCGATGCTTCTACCGCTTTGGCAGAGGGCGGGTCCTCGGACTCAAGCTTGTTCCGCGCGCTTGCGAGAGGCTGCGATAGCTCCGCCGGGATGCCCTTCAGCGACCAGTAATGGATTTCCACATCGCGCTCTTGCGATACGGCCGTGCCTGCGGTCAGGATAAGAATGATGAGACGTAAACCGGGCCACAAGCGCCGGCGCAATCCTTGCATACGTTAGATAAATCCTGTGGGAGTATACGCGGATAATATACGAGGATTCTGTCAATCGCGCGTAAGATTCGGGTATGGCGATAGGTTGTATTATTTGCGGTGCAGAAATCGAAGATCGTAGAACCGCCGTGAGCGGGATACGCGGAGCAGGCGGATAACGATTCCAGCACAAATAGAACCCCGGCATGTGCCGGGGCTTTTTCATTTCGACATGTAGGAATTTCTTACTTCATCAGTACCATCTTCTTCGAGAGCGTGCCGCCCGCGGTTTCGATGCGGTAGAGGTACATACCTGAGGGCAGGTCCTCAGCGTTGAACTGCACGGTGTAAGTACCGGCGCTCTTGTAGCCGTCTACCAGCACTCCGACCTGGCGGCCCAGGTTATCGAACACCGTAAGCTTCACATCGCCATCCTGCGGGATGCCGTAGGTGATCTCCGTAGAAGGATTGAACGGGTTGGGATAGTTCTGGGAGAGGGTAACATTGTCCGGTACAAGGTAGTTATTGTACGACATCTTACCGATAACAGGCTCATCAATGAGTGCAAGAAAGAGTACTTCATGATGCATCGAGGAGACCGTATCATCGAGACCCAGCGACATATACACCGATGCGTCCTCTAATTCGGAGATATCTGTGCGGTATACAAGATACATTGCACTGTCGGTAGGAAGAGAGGTTACCGGTATGCGATCTGTGAGAAGCAGGCTGTCAGTCTCTGAATCATAGAAGTTGACTTCGAACGCAAACACTGCGTCAAATTTATCTGCATGTGCGGCGAACATATCGGTAGCGTATTCGAAGTATCCGTTCTCGGGTACAATAAAAGGTGATGTTTTAATAAGCTCGTTGGCAGGAAGACCTACTTCATACAACAAACTATCATCGTACGCCGCCCATGCGATATCGGTCGTAGCTCCTGAACCGTCACCAACCTGGGGCACACAAATACCATACGAAGCGGAACTGCTATCATCATCGAAAACGACAAGTTGCTTCATAACCGGATTGTTGATGCTCGTTGTTTTGTTTAAATCGGAAGTGTTCGCACCGACGCTATACTGATAGGGGCTCGTACCTCCGTGTGTGAGCACCTCCATATTGATCGTGCCTGTGGTATTCACATTGGGATCAATACCATCGTGGTTGCGAGTGGTTGTGACTGTCGTTGGGTTCGAACCATCGAGTACTGTGATGGAGTGCGTATTCCCGCTTTCGTTCATGGTAACGCGCATTTCATCAGTGAAACCATTGTAGAACGTACCAACTGAAGTAAGGCAAGGTGCCAGTTCATTTGCCGTTGCGGTCGTAGTGACAACCACCCATCTCCACATCGTGCTCCACGGACTCCAACTGGTGTTATCACGTTGTCGGACGAACGCCCGCTTTTGTCCTCCTATCGGAGCTCCTGTGTTCATGACGGGATAGCGTGCAGTAATCGGATAGTACAATCTTGATGCAAAGCTGAACGGTACGGTAGTAACTTGCGTCGGATATGGGTATGACGAACCGGAGTTTGTCGCCCTCGCTTCGTACGCAATCGCCGGAATTACATGGTGATGAGATAGCGAAGGGGCAGCAGATGGTTTTATCTTGTTGTTGCTGGCAGTTGGAACAAGCTGCTTGGGATACACCATCAATTCGTTCATGTCCGGGTTGTCCTCAAAACTGAAGCTCAATTCCTTGGCATAAAGCTGACCACCCTCATTCCATGAGACCCAGAATACTGAAGGTAGGTGTGCTCCTGTGTGGTCTCGACGCCAGGGTGTGGCATTTAACGATGGATAGCGCGGTTCATTTTGGCTACCAGCCCAGTAGCTTCCAGTATCGAGGATGAGATCATCGCAGGTTACTATTTGCGCACCATCGTTGTATTCAAATGGCAAATAATTCACGAAAATCGAATACTTCATATCGTAACCGTCTTCCCAAGTCAACATGCATGAGGACTCATGTCCTGGGTCCCAATCATCCGAAGGCATTGTGGCGGCCACGACGGGCGTGCAATTCGATGGATCGCTGACGGGATATCTTGCAATCTCTTTCCAAGACGCATCGGGGCTATGCCATGTCGCATCAAGATCCTGCCGCTTCCTGTACTTCAGAACAACATCGTTTCCTTCTACGTAAGTGATATATACAACCTCCTTATTATCTTCCACCGTGGTATATGGGTCTTGCGGATCGGTCCCATGATATGCGGCTGCGACGCAAGGTTTTGATGACGAACCACTGGCATTGGATATCAAGTGTTCCCTGCTCCACGTATTACCGCCGTCTGTTGTGTACGTAAAGTAAACCTCACCACCGCTTTCATAGACAACATGATGCATTTCACCCTGGCCAAGCTGTCCCTGAAACTGCAGGGCGACCTTACGTTGCGAGTTGGTCCTTGTGGGTACCGTTCCTCCTATAGATTGACGTTCAACTTTGTAGATTGCAACGGTATTGAAACGGTAGTGATCCAGGCTTTGGTTGAGTATCTTTAACGTACGTGTGTAGTTGTTGCCAACTTGAGTCCCCATCTCGCCGTCCCACCAGGCAATGAACTTGTATGTGATATTCCCATCAACATACTCAGCAGGTACAGTCACCGGCCAACCGCCTTCGTTCTCATCGAAGGTGCCGACCTGGATGCCGGTAGTGTATTGGTTTATATCATCAGTTAGATCTCGGTATTCGTCCACAACAAAAGCGGTGAACTTTGCGTAATGGGCTTTATATGCATTCCCGTACGTGTTCATATGGTGCAGGTCCGGGGTGATTGTCGTTGTAGCTGTATTGGAGCCAGCGTCGAATGTTGAGTTGCTTCGCATATCGAAGTCGTCGGGATCCCAGGTCGTTAAATACCTCGTATCAGCGCCATTTCCAATTGTGAGTGGCACGCGAACATCGAACCTATGATCTGGATAGTTATTTTTCTTCTGTAGAATATTCGGGGTTTCGCTCGAGATTTCGAATATTCCATCACGGTATTCATCAACCTCGATATTGACACCTGAGATTTGTTGGTCATTCTGCACCATAAACCCTGGTGTCATATCCCATACGGCAAACTCATTGTCAACGAGGCGATAGAAGTCGGCTCTATAAGTAGTATTTGACACTACGGATGTTGCGGGCCATGTTGGGCTTGCATAAGAACCATTGTCGGCGATAATCTCAGCCAACTTTACCCATTCTTTCGGATCCCTTTTGTATGGTAGATTGTCAGCCAAATGCGTTATGTTGTTGTTTACATGTGCGATCATTTCTATTTTATGGTCCTCACGGTATTCCCATGTTTCACTATCACCATGCTGTAATCTGCGTGCATCATCGATCTCAAAATCATCCACTGTCGGAACGTCGAAGTCGAAGTGATTTTTAAAGGTAACCGTTGATTCGTTAAGTGTATAATCGATCACAAGTTCCGCCAGCTCCCACGCGGGTATACCTGGTCTCTGCAGCTTAATATAGTGTAGCCCTATATCTTCTTGCCAATTTCGAAGACCGAGCATGATTTTATTACCCACATGCTGCTCTATATGATTGAACAGGGCCTATCCTTCAAAATAGTCGAAATCGACATCAATATCTGCTTCTACATCGGTATCTTTGTCTGTATACGCATAGCTTACAAATGTCGCTGGATACACTAGGTAGTCGTATTTCTCCTGGTTTGTGGTTCCAGTTAGAAACATCTCGGAAACCAAGGTGACTTCCATCGAGTGATCTTCTCCGCCCGACTTAGCCCCTACGGTTGTCTTCAACGTTAATCTGATTCCCGTTACGTCAGCATATAATGGCAAAGCAGTGGGTTGATTAAACTCATAAACCACACGCATAGTTTCAGACTCTCCGTTGAGCTCGTGCCATGCTCCAACATTAGTTTGGTAAGTTGGATTTTCGTCGTGTTGATAGTTCCAACCACCGCTGTAGTACTTATTTAATACATGAATTCTCTGTGGTTCCAGGGTAATAGTACCGTGCTGTTGCGCAATGCAAATAGTTCCCATTAAAGTCATTGCAATAGTCACAATGATTGTTTTCATAGTGAGCCTCTGTTATATGTTAATTTGATAATGATGCCTGATAACCTCGAAGCACAAGCGAATGTCCGTTAAAGTGCGTAGTCACAAATATGACGCGATCAACGCTGTAAATCCCATTAATAAGGAACCTTCCCGCGTTGCGCAATATTGCTGGCGTAATGTCCTCCCAGCTGTTCCCGTTGAAGTGGAACAAGGTGTCTCGGGGTCCGGCAAACATATTGTTCATCGTTCCTGTGCCGGCAAACGCTGCCCTGTGGTGGATTCGGCGCCACTTATCATCGTCTAAATGAAAAATACCGCCTGCCCCAGCGGAAAATCCATCCTCCCCGGACTTCCAGAA
>PABJ01000187.1 GCA_002699105.1 Ectothiorhodospiraceae bacterium
ATGCTATGGCAAGCGCAGAATCGATACAGAAACAAATCGGTCAAGATTCGGTTCTACCACTGGCAGGGTGTGCCATCGCTGTGAAGGATAACGTTCATGTGCATGGCTGGGGACTTACATGCGGTTCCAAAATCCTGGAGGGATACCGGGCGCTCTTCGATGCCGGGGCCGTGAAGTTCCTTCGCGATGCGGGGGCGGTGTTCATCGGCCGAACGAACATGGATGAGTTCGGCATGGGCTCATCGACAGAACATTCGGCCTACGGAAGAACGCTCCATCCAATCGATCCCTCGTTGGTAGCGGGAGGTTCCAGCGGCGGTTCAGCCGTCGCAGTTGCAACCGGTGCTGCACACGCAGCGCTCGGTTCGGATACAGGCGGGTCGGTTCGGCAGCCAGCAGCGTTCAACGGGCTTGTTGGCCTCAAACCAACATATGGGTCGGTATCCCGGTACGGACTCGCGGCGTTTGCATCTTCATTCGATCAGATCGGCGTCATTGCTCGTTGCGTCGAAGACGCAGAGGCTGTGTTTGACGTCGTAGCGCAACCCGACGATCGCGACGCAACTTGCACGGGCCATCAACCTCCGGATTTTATAAGGCCGCTGGAGAAGACGCGTATTGCGGTTGCGGCAGAATGTTTCTCCCCATCAGTGCAGCCGGAAGTGGCGGCGGCAGTACAGCGCGCTGCGGCAGTGCTATCGAAGATCCGGCGAGTGGAGAAATTATCGCTGCCGTACATGCGTCTATCAACGGCGGTGAATTATACGATTGCAAACGCCGAAGCGGCAACGAACCTTGCACGCTACGATGGCATGAGATACGGAAATGCTGCCGCGAATCACTCGACATACGCTGAAATGCTCACCGCCAACCGTTCTTCGGGATTTGGGCGCGAGGTGCGGCGGCGAATCTTGCTTGGTACATCGATTCTTCTCGATGCGGACGGCCGCGGTCTGCTGGCCAAAGCTCGCGAAACGAGACTCTCGATTACCAGGCAATTCGAATCATTCTTTAAGGAATACGACCTGCTTTTGACACCCACAACACCAACGACGGCATTCCCGGCCGGGCAGAAGAAACACGATCCAGTTGAAATGTACCTTTCGGACCTCTTTACCACTCCTGCCAACGTCACCGGCTATCCTGCAATAAATGTACCCTTCGGCAAGGATGAAGGAGGGCGGCCTATAGGAGTTCAGCTCATGGCGCAGCCTCATCACGAGCAGTTGTTATTCCAGGCCGCAAGGCTGTTGGAGAAATCTGTATGAGAGCACACAACATTCGAATCTTCTGCGATTTCGACGGGACTATCGCTACCGAGGATATCGGGGACAAGTTCTTCGTGACGTTTGCGGGCGAGAATATGTGGACGGACAATGCGCTCTACAAAGAGGGCAATATCTCCGGCGAGGAGCTATACCGCAGGAATGCAGCGAAAATCTCGGGTATTACCGAGGAACAGGTCGACCGTTTCTGCGCCGATAGACGTATCGATCCTACCTTTGGAGAGTTTGCAGCTTGGTGCGAGGATAGCGGTCACCCGCTTATGATCCTCAGCGACGGGTTTGATATCTACATTGATCGGCTACTTGCTCGCGAAAACCTCGATCTACCCAAACGCTGTAATACGATGAGAATCGTAGATGGACATGTTGAGTTAGAATTCCCTCATAGCTATCCCGATTGTGAATGTGCAGCAAATTGTAAGCGAAATGCCCTGGCTTTGAACTCCGCTGATGAAGACTACATCGTGTATATCGGGGATGGATATTCAGACTTCTGTCCGGCGAAATATGCGGATATGGTGTTCGCAAAAGATGCGCTGGAGACGCACTGCCAGGAACAAAACATCACCTTTCGGCGCTTTCATTCATTTACGGACGTCCGCGAGGGCATTGAGTCCCTCGCAGCCCGCAACAATCTACGACACAGGAACCGCGCCGCCCAGCTCCGGAAACAGCTTTGGCTTGGCGGCTAGAGACATAGAAGCATGGATCAACCCGAACAGCCAGAACAACATCGCCAGCTCGATATTCCGTCGCAGCGGTACCCGAAGGATAAAGGTCCGGACGATATATTCGCACCGAAGAACCTCGCGAAGTACATCGGCCTGTTTCTGCTGACATTTGTTACCACGACGCTCTCGGGGATGATGTGGCAGAACGAGATGGATCTCGCCAATATCGAAAAAGGCTTGAGCTACAGCATCGCGTTGTTGTTCATCTTATCGTGTCACGAATTCGGACACTTTTTTGCGGCCCGGTATCACAAGGTGAATGTGAGCCTGCCGTACTATATCCCGTTTCCGCCGATACCAGCCTTTATCAATTTCGGGACTCTCGGGGCGTTGATCCGGACCCGCGAACCCATTCCTTCCAGGAAGGCGCTCTTCGATATCGGGATTGCGGGACCCATCGCCGGATTTATCGCCAGCTTGATTGTCCTGGTGTACGGCTTTATGAATCTGCCTGGCACCGATTTCCTGCTTGCTATCCACCCGGACTACGATTTTGCGACCAACACCAGTGCCGGGACTCAGCCGGGCATGATACTGACGTTCGGTAATACGTTGCTCTATGACACCATACAAACACTGTTTGCCCCGGCAGGTAAGTTCGTCCCTCCGATGACGGAGATGTATCACTATCCGTTCCTTATCACCGGATGGTTTGGGTTGATGGTAACGGCTTTGAACATGCTTCCGACCGGACAGCTCGATGGAGGCCACATTATTTATGCGATGTTTGGTAAATGGCATCGCATCATCGCGCGGGTGACTGTCGGTATCCTGCTGTTTTTGGGCGCGATGGGCACAATCCCTGGACTACTCGCACTCGTCGGTCTGCCCGAGACGGCAAACCAGATGATGAACCTCATCCCAGGCTATGAGCGATTGTTTTGGGGTGGATGGCTGTTTTGGGCGCTGCTGATCCGGTTCGTTATCCGGATCGATCATCCGCCTGTCACAGACAGCGAACCCCTCGATCCCCGGCGGAGGGCATTGGGTTGGATTTCGTTGGCGATCTTTATCACATGTTTTTCTCCTGCCCCGCTGTACATACAGTAGCGCAGGTCGCAACGCCGTCCGGGACAGATTCGTGCATTGCATTTCATTGCACCTCTCGGTATGTTACCTCTGCCTCCTTGATTGTACGAAAGGAACCGGGGTGGAGATGGCAATTTTCGACTCCGGTTTCTTCTTATTTTAGGACAACCAGAACTACAGAATGAAAATCTACTTTTCACTCATTGTTACCGCAGCACTCGTGCTTACTGCATGCAGCGATCAGGATGCGGTCGTGGAAACCACATCTCCTGAGGTGCCGGGGAGCTACTACAACCTGACCATCTCGGACTACGGCTTTAATACCGATACGCTCCAGATCACACCGGGTGAACCGCGAGAGGCCTCTGATCCGATCAGCATCCCGCTCTCGGTCTCGGTGAAGTTTACTGTCCCTGCGGGTGCGTCGCTTGAGCAGGCGAACCTCAGGATTCTCGCACCGGTGACGGAGAATGCTGTTCTGGAAACAACCCTGAGTCCGACAGGAAACAACGAAGCTAGCGGAACGATGACCCTCGATATTAAACGCGGGGATGTTGGCGACTACCTTGTCGAAGTGACAGGTACAGACAGTCGTGGGGTTGCACTCAATCCGGCTATCGCCACGCTGAAGATTGTCTTCGCTGCCGGTCCCCCGGTGCTCTCGAATCTCATCATTCCAGACAGCATACAGCTTGGCGACGATCCGCAGCCGTTCGACGTGTTTGTTGATGTGAGCGATCCGAGTGGATTGCAGGATATTGACAGGGTGTTCCTCAACTCGTTTCTGCCGAATGGGCAGCCCTCAACGGGGAATCCATTCGCATTGGTCTTCGACCCGGCAACGGAGAATACGTGGCGTCGCCGTTTTGTACTTTTGCCGGATGAAGAGCGGGGAACATATACATTCGAGATTGGGGCAACAGATCTTTCAGGCCTTTCCGCCAATCCGCTTGTCCATCAAATTGTTATCTACTAGGAGTATCGTGTTGCGATTTCATAGAATGATCGGAATGACCGCGGTGTGTGCACTGTTGGCGTTTCCGGTATTCCTGCAGGCGCAGACGCCGAATTCATTTTATCTGCCCGGCGATCCGCCGTCGCTCAAGAAAGGCGAGAGGCCGACCTCCAATGTGGGTGTTGAACTGCTCGTTAAAGGCGATAGCCTCTTTTACGGCGGCAGCAAGGGCCTCGAACTCACAATCGACCGCGGCCAGTCGTGGCAGTACTACGGGGATCGCGCACCGTTTAACCAGGCGCCATACGATGCGGATCCTATCCCCGCCCTCGCAGCGAACGGCCCCGTGATATGGCTATCGCTGAGCGGTTCAGAGCGTGTGGACGGCCAGACGCTGCAGAAGGGTGAAGGGCTCGCCGTCAGCACCGATAATGGGGCAACATGGAGCATCGTACCCCAGCCGATGGAAGCTGAGGATGCAACCACGTATACGATCCAGTATGGACAGAACCAGATCAAAGCGCTGGCAGTGACCACGAATTTCCAGAATATCACCTTTGATATTGCAGTTACCGGCAATGCGGTTTGGACGGCGAGCTTTGCAGGGGGACTCCGCAAGTCGACAGACGGCGGGCAGACCTTCGTCCCCGTTATTCTGCCGCCTGATTTCCTTGATGAAATCAGCCCCAACGATACGTTGGACTTCGATCTCTCGCCGGTGGACAGACCTGACTTCGATATCCGCGGGAATCTCAATCATCGCGTGTTCTCAGTCATGGCAACCGACGACAACACCATCTGGGTAGGCACTGCAGGGGGAATCAACCTATCGACAGACGGCGGCATTTCCTGGAAGAAGTTCAACGCGACGAATCAAACCCGTGCGATTTCGGGGAATTTCGTCGTCGCATTGGAGCAGAGCTTCTACGATGGCCAGGAAATAATCTGGGCCGCAACAAACAATGCTGTCGATCTCCTAGAATACCGCGCTGTCAGCTATACCACCGACCGCGGAGCGACATGGAATACCGCACTGAGGGATATCTTTACGAATAATTTCGGCGTCAAGGACAGCATCGTCTACGCTGCAACCCGAGAAGGGATCTACCGGACAGATAATGCCGGGAAATCGTGGACCTTTTTCGACCGGTTTACCGACCTGCAAACCGGCAACCGGATCACCGACCCCCGCAGCTATGCCGCGGCATCGCAAGGCGACGATGTCTGGATCACCACTGCTGACGGGCTCGTGCGCTCGGTCGATACCGAGGGAAGTGTCTTCGGCACAGAATGGGATGTCGAACGGGCATTCCAGGAAAGTGGTTCGATCAGCGAACCGTATGCATATCCGAATCCATTTGCACCCGACGATGAAGTATGCCGTGTACATTATAAAACCGATGCCTCAGGTATGGTCTCGATCCGGATCTACGATTACGCGATGTTTCCGGTCAGGACGCTGATTCAAAGCGTTTCGCGTGCTGCCGAGACCGAACACGACGAGATATGGGACGGATTGGACGATAACGGTTCGCAGGTCGCGAACGGGCTCTACTACATCCAGGTCGAAATCGGCGATAACGACCCTGTCTGGACGAAAATCATAGTGCTGCAATAAGATGAAGACGATGCGAAATACACTCATCCTGGCAGCGCTGCTGCTTCTGACGACGACACCGATCTTTGCACAGCCCGGCGGTACAGCTGGAGCATTTACGCGCATGGGCTTTGGTGCCCGCGGACAGGGCATGGGCAATGCGCTCACAGCCATACCCGAGGGCACGATCTCACCGTACTACAATCCGGCACTTAGTCCTTTTCAAACAGGCCATGTGCTTCACGGCTCGTATTCGTTTCTTTCGCTGGACCGTGTACTCAATCAAATCAGCTATACGCAACGCTTGAGCATCAAGCGCCCGAATGCGAACAAGTTCAAGGAAGATCCCGATGTGCAGTCTTATGCTGGAATTTCGGCTGGATGGATCAACGCCGGAGACGGCAACATCCAGGGATACGACAGCGATGGCTTCAAGACAGAAGAGCTGAGTGTTTTCGAGAATCAGTTCTACTTCAACATTGCGAACCGCTTTTCCGAGAAGCTCTCGATCGGTCTGACTTTCAAATTCTATCATTCGGGATTGTACGAAGACGTCACGACATCCGGATTTGGTGCAGACATAGGTTTGCTGTGGTCGTTTTCGGAGCAAGTGCATTTGGGAATCGTAGTACAAGAACTCGTCACCGAATATGAATGGGATACGAGCGAACTCTATGGCCCTGAATTCGGTAATACAACCTCGGATCCCTTCGCACGTATCGTGCGACTCGGAGGAAGTTATATTCTTCCTGATAGCCGGGGCCTGATCGCAGCCGACTTTGAGATGTACGACGGCGATACCTTTCTCGCACGCGTTGGCGCCGAGTACAAAATCGTCGAGCAATTCGCACTCCGCGCAGGCGTGGAACGTCTCGATCTCTCGGATAACAACATCGATGCCCGGCCTTCGTTCGGGTTGTCAGTCACGCAGCCTTGGGCGCAGTTCGTACCTACGATTCACTATGCCTTCATTATCGAACCCGTTGCGCCTTCTTCAACGCATGTCTTATCATTTGCTCTCAGCTTCTAATGAAACGTACCTCTATCTTCGCAGCGATTATTGTAGCCGGTTGCATGAATCTCTCGCTCCATGCACAGGATGAAACCACTGAGACTCGCAATGCCGGTTTGGCGTTTCTGAAAGTCGGCGTCGGAGCGCGAGCCGTTGGGATGGGAGAATCCGGAGTGACGTTGTCGCGTCACGGAAACTCCATGTTTTACAATCCGGCGATAATTGCGCGTGAGGCCGGCTCTTCCATTACAATCATGCATAACGAGCGGTACGAGGACGTGACAGCGAACTATCTTGCCGCGACCGCCCGCCTGGGCAGCATGGCAATCGGTGTACATGTCAACTTTTCGAGTGTGGGGGAAATCGAAGTACGGAATACACCCGGACCGGCAGAGGGCACAACCTCCGGGGACGATCTTTCTGCAGGGATAACCGCGGCCCTTCCGTTCGGCGAGAATCTGGAAGTCGGTGCAAGTGTGAAGTATCTCTTCACGAAGATATATACAACCTCAGCCGATGGCTACGCTTTCGATCTCGGCGTGCGGTACCGTCCATTGGTTAGCGAAGACGGCAGAGGATTGCAGTTCGGCGCTGCTGTTTCCAATCTGGGTTCGATGTCGGAGTTTCAGTTGGAATCACCCACGCTTCCTGTGGGCATACGCGCCGGAGCAGGGTACTCGATGCCGTTGGAGATCACCAAGGGTACGTTGAGCCTTGTTGCTGAAAACATGTACTACACGAAGGACGAAAAAAACCATCTCCATACCGGAGCCGAGGTCAGTTACAAGGAGAACCTGTTCCTGCGGCTTGGGTATGTGACTGGATTCGATATCCGCGCGCTCACGTTCGGCCTGGGTGCTTCCTATTCGATCTTCATGTTCGACTTTGCATACGTCCCCGGCAAGAATGAATTCGGCAGTACCAGCACCATTTCACTCACGCTTCTGCTCTAATTTCACTTGAGCGAGGATCGCAATGGCGAGTCCCGCCCGCATTTGTTATACCTTCATCGGCAGCATCGCGCATGATTCTCGTGCACGCAGGATGCTCCAATCCCTATCCAACGAATACAATGTCCATGCAGTGATCTGCCTGCGTTCTGGAGAAGAGGACGCCGGTGTAGAAGGCATTGATATCCATCCGTGGCGCGCTTCGGGGACCGACCGGTTCCGCTCGATGGTTTTCAAGTTCTGGAGTGAAGGCAGGAGGATTGCCGAGTCCACCAAAGCCGATGTCTACATTGCGGGCGATCTCTATACGCTCCCTGCAGCGGCTAATGCCGCGCAACGCACCGGCGGGGCTTTGGTGTACGATTCCAGGGAATTATACTCAGCCCTTGCCTCGCTGGAGCGGCGTTCTCTGACACAGAAGTTTTGGAACTTCATCGAGCGCAGATACGCCAGGAGAGCCAAGGCCGTTCTCACGGTGAACCATTCAATCGCAGAAATCTTGCGGGGGACGTTTAGGAAAACGCCGGTCTTCGTTGTACACAATTACCCGGATGCTGATAATTCAACTCAGCCCTCAGGTACAGCCGACCGTCAGATTCTGCGCACGAGGTTGAACATCCCTGCTGATCGCTCCGTGCTCATTTCGAATGGCGGTATCCAGGCGGGACGGGGTGCATTCATTGCACTGGACCTGGTCGCCGCCTTAGAGGACGTCCATCTTGTATTTCTCGGCAGCGGGCCGCTTGAGGGAGAACTCCGTTTCAGAGCTGAGGCAGACGGCCTCGCCGATCGTGTACATTTTCTGCAGATGCTGTCTACGGAAGTGGTGAAATTTACGGCAGGCGCCGATATCGGTCTATGTCTGGTAGAAAACCGAAGCATGAGCTATTATCTCTCACTACCGAACAAGCTCTTTGAGTACCTTCATGCAGGGCTGCCGGTAGTTGGCAGCAATTTCCCTGAGATCAGAAGAGTCATCGAAGAGAACAAACTTGGTACAGCGCTGGAACCGACAGACGGGAAGGCTCTTCTGAGGGCAGTAGAAAAACTACTGCACGACAAACCGTATCATGCTATTTGTGCGCAGAATGCCCGTGAGGCTGCGAGGAAATACACCTGGGCTACTGAGGAAGAGAACCTGCAGGAACTTGTGCGGGATGTAGTCGAAGAGCGGAACAGCTAAAGCGCGTCGTTGCCTTCTTCCTTGTTACGAATGCGGATAGCGCGTTCGACAGGCATGACGAAAATTTTCCCATCTCCGACCTGTCCGGTTGAAGCAAATTTGAGGATCGTTTCGAGCACTTCGTCGGTACGGTGCTCGGGAACGACAATTTCAATCTTAAATTTCGGCAATGTATCGATCCGGTACTCCGCCCCGCGGTAGAATTCCGTATGTCCCTTCTGATGGCCGAACCCCTTCACTTCAGATATCGTGAGTCCGTTAATCCCAATTTCGCGAAGCCCTTCGCGGACATCGTCGAGCTTGAATGGCCGAATGATCGCTTCGATTTTCTTCATCTATGCTGACCGGAATTGTAGTTCGAACGTGATTGGCAACATAAGAATATAGCACAATATCCGTGAATACGGTGTATAAACAAGCATTGCGGACGAATTCCATATTGTTGGTACGAAATTCCACAACGTTTGTTTTTCGGAGAAAATCTAATAACTTGAAGCCCACAGTGTAATCGCGTTTGTAGCTCTAAGCACCTAAAAAGATACATCCTGATTTATGCTCACTGAGTTCGGAAACGTTTTCATCTTCTTCCTGCTTGGGGTCGTATTTGTCGCCGGCGGTTTGCTGGTTGCGAAGCTGCTCAGACCCCACAATCCAACTCCAGAAAAACAGCTCCCATACGAATGTGGAGAAGACCCGATCGGAGCGCCCTGGATTAAGTTCAACGTGCGGTTTTATGTCGTCGCGCTGATCTTCATCCTCTTCGATGTGGAGCTTGTCGTTATGTTCCCATGGGCTGTTGCTTATCAAGGCTTGGGATGGGCAGCATACATCGCCGGGGCAATCTTCATCGTAGTTCTGTTCCTCGCAGATTTTTATCTGTGGGGGAAGGGCGATCTGGAATGGGTGCGTCCGCAGCCGAACGTGCCGAAACTCAGCGATTTGATCGATCGCGCTCCCTTACGACCGGCTCCCCAAAAACCGAAGACGGAACCTGTTCCGGTAGAAGAGTAAGTTCCACCACTCGAAATCAAGACACTGCATGGGTTTACTTAGCCAGCAATTTGATAATAGTAACATCGTCATCACCTCGGTCGAAGGTGTACTGAACTGGGCGCGTCTGTGTTCGTTGTGGCAGATGTCGTTCGGTCTTGCATGCTGCGCGATCGAGATGATGGCCGCCAGTGCATCGCACTATGATATTATGCGCTTCGGCGTTCTTCCGCGCCCTAGCCCCCGCCAATGCGACGTTATGATCGTTGCAGGCACGGTGACGTTGAAGATGGCCACGCGCGTCAAGCGCTTATACGAACAGATGGCAGAGCCTCGCTATGTTGTTTCCATGGGAAGCTGCAGCAATTGTGGCGGCCCGTACTGGGAACACGGCTACCACGTCCTCAAAGGCGTCGATCGCGTGATCCCGGTTGATGTGTACGTCCCCGGCTGCCCGCCGCGCCCTGAAGCCCTCCTCGAAGGCTGGATGCGTCTGCAGGAAAAGGTACGCGACTTTACGTTGGTGAAGGACTCTTCCAAGCAAACAACTGAAAAGCAGGTGGCATAACATGGCCGCAGAAGCATTGACACCTGAAGCAGTTTTCAACCAACTGAACGACACGTTTTCGGACTACGAACTGACGTACGACGAGAATGTGCCTTGTATCATCGTTCCTGCGAATGCAATCCGCGATGTGGCAATGCAGCTGCGCGATGCGGAGGAATACGCATTCGACTATCTCATGTCGCTCAGCGGCGTCGATAACGGCGACGAGACCCTCGGGGTGGTGTACCATCTCTATTCTTTCACGTACAAGAACCAGCTTACCCTGAAGGTGATCGTCCCGAAAGAGGATCCCAAGCTCAAAAGCGTTGCGCGCATTTGGCTGACTGCGGACTGGCACGAGCGTGAAGCATACGATCTGGTAGGGATGACGTTTGAAGGACATCCCGACCACAGGAGAATCCTGATGCCATACGACTGGGAAGGCCACCCGCTCCGGAAGGATTATGAAGTCCCTGAATTCTACAATGGAATGAAGGTTCCATACTGATTTGCCCATGCAAGAAGAACTGCTAGAACTTCGCGAAGATATTGCCTCCGGAATCGATTCCGGAAAGCTTCGTACCGATGAGATGGTGCTCAATATGGGGCCGCAGCACCCATCCACGCACGGTGTGTTGCGTCTCGAACTCGTCCTCGATGGCGAGGTCGTCGTCAAGATTATCCCGCACCTCGGATACCTGCATCGCTGCTTTGAAAAGCATGCCGAGGCTATGACCTACCCGCAGGTGATACCATACTGCGACCGCATGGATTACCTCGCAGCCATGAACAACGATCACGGCTACGCACTCGCAGTCGAACGACTTATGGATATTCAGGTCCCAGAGCGCGTTGAGTACATCCGCGTGATTATGGCCGAACTCCAGCGTATTGCATCGCATCTAGTTGCGATCGGTACGTTCGGAATGGATATCGGCGCCTTCACGCCGTTCCTCTATTGCTTCCGCGACCGCGAGTTCATCCTCGATATCTTCGAGAAAACATGCGGTGCAAGGCTGCTCTATAATTACATTTGGATCGGCGGTCTATCTCATGATGTTTATGACGGCTTCGAGAAAGACGTCATGCAGTTCATCAAGGCTTTCAGGCCGACAATCACCGAGGTAAACAACCTGCTCAACTACAATAAGGTGTTCATCGAGCGGTGCGCCAGCATCGGTGTGCTGCCTCCGGATGTCGGTATCAGCTTTGGCTGTTCCGGGCCAATGCTCAGAGGTTCCGGTGTGGACTTCGATTTGCGCCGCGACGATCCGTATTCAATCTATGACAGGTTCGAATGGGACGTCATCGTCGGCGATGGATCTGCCGGTACGCTCGGCGATTGCTGGGACCGCCACATGGTCCGCGTCAAAGAGATGGAAGAGAGCTGCAAGATCATCGAGCAGGCAATTGCAGGTCTGCCTGAGGGCGATATCTCGGAAGCTATTCCCAAACGTGTGCGTCCGCTGGCAGGCGAGATTTACACACGCGTCGAAAACCCGCGCGGAGAGCTCGGTTACTACATTATCAGCGACGGGAAAGGAAATCCGTTCCGCGTGAAGGTACGCGCACCGGGTTTCGTCAATCTCAGTGTCATCGATGCAATATCCCGAGGCTGCCTGGTGGCGGATCTCGTTGCGATTCTCGGCAGCATCGATATTGTTCTTGGTGAGGTCGATAGGTAGAGGTTCAATCGTTCATGGAAGCATTACTACAAGATCTACTCGGCGAGAATCTCCTGACGACAATAGTCTATTGTTCGCTGCCGCTCGTCTTTATTCTCGTGTATGCGCTTCTTGCCATCCTGGGTGAAGTAAAGATCTCCGCATGGATGCAGGACCGTCTCGGACCGATGCGAACAGGGCCGTGGGGTATCATTCAGCCTCTCGCCGATGTGCTTAAGCTTCTGCAAAAGGAAGACACCACGCCCGGTACGGCGAATAAACCGCTGTACAATCTGGCTGCATTTTTGCCCTTCATGGCATCGTATGCAACCTTTGCCGTTCTGCCCTTCAGTAGCGAGTATGTCGGTGCTGACCTGAACCTCGGGGCGTTCTACCTCATCGCTGTGAGTTCGATTGCTGTTGTTGGTATCATCATGGCGGGATGGTCATCCAACAACAAATATTCGTTGTACGGTGCGGTACGCTCGGCTGCGCAGATTATCAGTTACGAAGTGCCCGCGGCCATGGCAGTTCTCATTATCGTGCTGTTCGTCGGATCGCTGAATCTATCGGATATCACGGTGGCGCAGGAAGGCGGCTTTTGGAACTGGTTCGTCTTCGGCGGCCCGAAGGGCGAGGTTACGCTTGCAGATGGCGGCGTTATTTCGGCATCCTGGGCGAACATCGTTTACTTCCCGCTGTTCGGTGCGACCTTCCTGATTTACTATGTCGCTGGCCTTGCTGAAACCAACCGTACCCCGTTCGATATTCCGGAAGCTGAATCCGAACTGGTATCAGGCTACCACACGGAATACAGCGGCATGAAGTTCGCGATGTTCTTTATGGCGGAATACGCCAATATGTTTGTCGTCTCTGCGGTGGCAGTAATCCTATTCTTTGGAGGCTGGCAATCGCCGTACGGTACGACCATCGGCGATCTTGCAGGAATTCGCTGGTTGGGCGCTGTAGAAGAGTTCGGCTGGTTCACGGTCAAAGGACTGTTCTTTGTGTTCGTCATGATCTGGCTCCGGTGGACGCTTCCGCGGCTCCGCGTCGATCAGCTCATGCACGTATGCTGGAAGGTGCTGATTCCCGCCACGTTCGCAATTGCACTTGTGGTCGGTGCCCTTGTATTAGTAGTATGATGAAGATGATATGAGCGGATATTTCAAGGACATAAAAGACGCTATAGGTACCGCGCTTGTCGGTATGCGGATCACATGGGGGCATATGTTCACCAAGAAGGTGACGATTCAATACCCCGATGTGAAGCGTGATCTGCCCGACCGCACACGTAACCGGCTGTACGTCAACATGGACGACTGCATCGGCTGCGACCAGTGCGCGAAAGCATGCCCGGTGAACTGTATAGATATTGAGACAGTCAAAGCACAGCCCACAGAGGACCTCGGTACGACCTCCACAGGCAACAAGAAGCGCCTCTGGGTGACGCTGTTCGATATAGATATCGCAAAGTGCTGCTACTGCGGCTTGTGCGTCTACCCATGCCCGACAGAGTGTATAGAAATGACGGATGTATTCGAGTTTTCGGAATACAACCGCGAAGACCTTATCTACCGTTACGCGATTATGTCGCCCGAAGAAGTGGAAAGGGTGAAGATCGCCGAAGAAGAAGCGAAAGCTGAGAAAGAGCGCAAGAAGGCGGAAGCCGCCGCCAAGAAGAAAGCCGAAGAAGCGAAGAAGAAGGAAGAAGAGGCAGCCGCCGCTTCCGAATCCGACGCAAAAAACGACGGCGACAGCGCTCCGAACGAATAACGATCCTTGATTGAAATCCGCCTGATGAGCCTCAGGTGGGGTATTGAGTCATAAGTACAAAGTACATGGACTACTACAGTCTTTTATTTTACTTTTTCGCCGTACTGGCCGTAGGATCGACCGTCGTGGTCGTATTCTCGAGGAATATCATCTATGCCGCATTTGCATTGATGTTCACGTTCCTCGGCGTTGCGGCTCTGTATATTTTATTGCTTGCTGATTTCGTCGCCATCGTTCAGGTGATGGTGTACGTGGGCGGAATTCTCGTACTGTTGGTATTTGGAGTGATGCTGACGAAGAATATCACAAATGTGGATTTCGGCGGTAAATCGATGAATGGATTTCCGGCATCGCTGATCGTCGGAGTTATCATGGGTACGCTTATCCTACTCGTCACGCGTACTTTGTGGTTCCGTTCCGATGTCCCGCTCGTTCCCGAGAACACCACGAAAACAATCGGTGAGTTGATGCTCACGTCGTACGTATTCCCATTCGAAGTCGCGGCTGTGCTTCTGCTCGTCGCAGTGATGGGATCGGCAATGATTGCCCGAAGGAGCTAGGAGGAATCGGATGAATTTCCTACCAGTATCGCTCGAACATTTTCTCGTCGTCAGCGCCATCTTGTTTTCCATGGGGCTGCTCGCCGTTATCACGAGACGCAACACGATTTTGGTCTTAATGGGCGTAGAGTTAATATTGAACTCCGCGAACATCAATTTCATTGCATTTTCGAGATACGGACAGGGCTCACTCGATGGGCATGTCGCTGCACTATTTGTCATCATACTTGCAGCTGCGGAAGCTGCAGTAGCCTTGGCAATCGTGTTACACATTTACAAGACCTACAATACTGTCAACGCTGACGAAGTAAACCGTTTAAAAGAGTAATCTGAAATATTACATAGGAGATTGTTCGATGAAAAAGTTGCTCTTGCTTGTCCTTCTGGCTGCGTTTCTCGCTCCGACGGCGATGCAAGCACAGAAAGTGAAGTATGTCTGGGATCCCTCGGGCAGACTTGTCATAGGTATCGCTGGCGGCGCTACCAAGTACTTTGGTGAATTCACCGACCAGAATTGGGGCGGGATTTTCCAAGGGTACATGAAGTACTACATCATTCCTGAACTCGCTATTCAGTTGGATGGCGGTGTTGGTAACTACCAGTATAACCGACGCTGGAAATCCGATTGGGGCGGCTCATACGTCCAGCAGTTCTTTAAGGATCCAGATTTGGGTGGACCACGCGATCCGAGCGAACTCCCAAATCTGAATTCAAACGATCCGCAATTCAAAGAAGAAGCCCTGCGGGTGAATGGTTTGGTGTTTGCAGAGGCGCGTCTCATCGTGAACCTCTTACCGCACACCTACATTAACCCGTACCTCAGTGGCGGTATCGGCGTCATGCGTTTCGATAATTCCGATATAGAAGATGGTAACGTGAACGTCACCCTTGGTGGTGAGCCGTTTTTTGTTACCAATGGCTCCGAATTGCGCACTGGCGAATCCTTCCTCGCCGAAAACGATAATGTCAAGATGATCATCCCGGTAGGTATGGGTTTCGATTTCCTGCTCTCCGAGATGTTCGCGATCAACTTCGATATGACCTACCGCTTCGTCATGGGCGAGGGCAACGATATGCTCGACGGTTTCGGTGCTGAAACCATCGAAAACTTCCAGGATCAATTCCCGAACCGGTTCGAAGTTCATGAGGATGAACAACCTGACTCCTGGGGTTCGGTGAACCTGGGCGTCCAGATATACTTGTTCGGCCAGGATGATAAGGATGGTGACGGCCTTTCCGATGGCGAAGAGCGCAGCATCGGTACGGACCCGCTGAACCCCGATACGGACGGCGATGGCCTCAGCGATTATGAAGAATACGTCCAGTACACGACCGATCCGTTGAAGATCGATACTGACGACGATAGACTATCCGACGCGGAAGAAGTTGCCAAGAAAACGAATCCGAACGATCCAGATACCGATGATGATAAGCTTATCGACGGCGATGAAGTGACACGCGGTACCGATCCGTTCAACAAGGATACTGACGGAGACGGTCTCATTGATGGCGATGAAGTTCATACATATTCGTGTGATCCGCTCAAACTCGACACTGACGGTGATAGCCTCAACGACGGCGACGAAGTCAACAAGCACAAGACCGATCCGACGAAAAAGGATACAGATGGTGACGGCTTGAATGATAACGACGAACTCGCTCGCAAGACGGACCCGACGAAGGCCGATACCGACGATGACGGATTGACCGACGGCGATGAAGTCAACAAGCACAATACCGATCCTCTCAACCGTGATACCGACGGCGATAGCTTGACCGACGGTGTTGAGGTAAATCAGTATGGTACCGATCCGACGAAGCTCGATACCGACGATGACGGCGTCAACGATGGTCAGGACAAGTGTCCACTCAAGCCTGAAGACTTTAACGGTTATCAGGATGAGGATGGCTGTCCGGACGACAAGCCGGAAGTGGCCAAGCCGATCAAGAAGGGCACAAAGATGGTCCTTGAGAATGTCGAGTTCGAGTTTAACAGCGATAAGCTGAAGCCGGGTGAAATCCCGTCGCTCGAGATGGCATACCAGACGATGATCGACTATCCAAACATGGTAGTTGAAATCAGCGGTCATACTGATAACGTCGGTAGCCGCCGCTACAACCTCGATCTTTCGCAGCGCCGCGCAGCATCGGTGAAGCAGTACCTCGTCGCGAAGGGCATTGATCCTTCCCGTATCCAGACGAAGGGCTACGCATTCGACCGTCCGATCGCGACGAATAAAACTGAGGAAGGTCGCCAGAGAAACCGCCGAATCGAATTCGAG